>CAYPCO010000025.1:0-7537 GCA_964409265.1 uncultured archaeon
AATAAATGATACATATGAATACTGTGGCAATCTCGCACCTAACGAAACTTGCTCATGGACCATACATGTGAAAGTTCCAGAAGGAACACCACCAGGTCTAATAAAGCTATGGACAAATGCTACATGGAGAAACCCAGAACTGACAACTAACCTAACACAAAATTATACCAATCTTCCTGTGGCTTCTAATCCAGTTTTAGAAATACTAGAAACAGAGGTTTATAACGTAACACCTCATGCTGCAACAACGTACGTTGGAAACATAACAGTTACATCAACAGGTAATGATGGTGTTAGAAACATCAACATATCTCTTGTTTCACTTGCAGGAAACTTTGACTTAGAATGTCCTGAATGTGTGGTATATCTTTTACCATCCACTTGGGGCTACTTGGCTCCAGGATATAACTTCACGGTTGATATTACTGTGAGCATTCCAGCAGGACAAGACCCGAAAGATTACTGGACATACATAAGAGCATCTTCGGAGAACGCAGGTAACGATACATGTATACTCAACATCACCGTTCCTCTCAATACATCTTGGATAAGATCACCAGAAACATTTGGAACCTTCCTAACAGAGGTTAATACACAAGGGTTCATTGGCAATATAACCATCAATAACACCGGAAACATAAAGATAGCATTCAGGATATATAAGACTGAGAACGGTTCTGATTATATAACCATCGTACCTGATTTCCCAGAGGTTGACAAACAATCTTCAAGAATATCATCTGTCTACTATAATATTCCACCAGACGAGCCACATGGTCTTTACTATGTAAGACTTCTCATAAGAAACACCACGGCAACACCAGAAGAAAGGGTTACGGATTTCTGGTTAAATGTGACAAACTTGCCACCCAACATAATAGATGTTAACATAACACCAACTATATTTGAAATAATATATGAGTCAACACACATAAGCGCAAATATAACGGATAACTTCGCTGTAAGTCACGCATGGATAGTGGTCATAAGACCTGGTGATACACACTATATTAACTCAACCAAACTTATTCATAACACTACAGGTGACAGTGGTTTCAATTATACAGAATACATACAGACCAACTATACACCAACTATGGAGTTCTTTAATATAACGATTCAAAACAACAATGAAACCACAATATACGTAAATATAACAGTTAATGACATGCTTATAGCGATCAACCAATCAGTGGAGAACGGAACGAATCTCACTATCAATGCTGTTGAGCACGGTGTTAACTTTAGCTTGCCTGGATATCAAACCATAAACATAACAGTTTTCAACGAAAGTGGAGATGAAGGCAATGCATCGTATCACGCCCGGCTAAGTTACAGTGTGAGAGACCAGGATTTCTATAAGCAATATATGAATGATAGTTACGCTCCTTATTACTTTACTACATACTCATCTAACATCTCAGGATGGCAACTGCTTAGGATATGTGCCAATGATACCAAATCGGTTACAGGATGTACACAATATTATAATATTTTAGCAGCAGGAGAAACACCAGTTGATGTAATACCTGAACCTCCAAGCATAAATGTAACAAATGTTACTTACACAGATTTTGATACGTTTGATTTGAACTTTACTGTATACATCGAGTACTCAAGGGTGTTTAACTTAACATTAAACATAACTGTTCGTGAAAACTGGACAGTATATCCATCAGGATTCGAGTTTGGTGATATGCTTAAGACCGAGAATAAATCCAACTGGACAAGCATAGCTGTTGCAGCAGGAACACCACCTGGTCTATATTACGTCTATTTAAACACCAACTGGACCAATTTGAACGGAACGAACGGAACTAACTCAACTCCAGTAGAAGTTAACGTTCTTTCCAATCCAGTCATAAGAATAGTAGAAGATAATGTTACGGAGGTCATAAGCTCTGGTAATACAAAGAATACAACCATAACAGTTGAATCTATGGGTAATGATAATGCAACTAATATAACCTTATGGTGTATATCTGGTGAGGTGTGCGAAAACTTTACGATATCATTTGATCCGAACTGGACGGAACTACTCGAACCAGGTAGGAACACCTCTGTCAATATAACTATTTCAGTTCCTGATATGTACCCAACAGGTGAATATTATGGTCTTATAAAAGTCAATGACAGCTCTGGCTCGTATGATTATATGACACTAATAATCATAGTTCCAATAAACCTTTCTTGGACTATGGAACCAAGTCTGATATCAAGAGAGCTTATTCAAGGCACGTCAGGAACTTTAGGATACATAGATATACAAAACATAGGAAATGCCTATCTAATACTTGATGTAGTAGGTCCATCAGGAAACGCATCGGGTTACATCACTCTTAATACAACAGAAATAAGAATTGATACAGGCGAACACGCAACCATTGAGGTCAATTATACTCTTCCAGAAAGTTACGAAATCGTTAGTTACGAAGCGATAATATGGACAGTTAATACCACAGCCGACCCGCCAACAAGATCAACAGATATAGAAATGATAGTCTATCCATACTTTGTTGAGATAATATATCCAACAGAGGCAAATCCAAGAATAAATGTGAGTGCAAATGATACTATTGAAGTCATGGTTAACGTAAGCTACGCGAACAATTCTATATCTAATTCAAGCCTTTTGTACTGGTATGTTTCCATGTTAAATTCAACAATGACCCTGCCAATAAATCTTACGTCTATAACCTACAATGATACAAACCAAACATGGCTTCTTAATTTCACAGCCCCTGAACTAGCAATAGGTATAGGTTATGATCTTAACGTCACAGTTACATACAATCTTAACGAATCCAAGAACCTTACCAACACAGATTATGAAGTAAAGGCCATAATTTATGTAGATCCCTATCCACCACAGTTGGAGATAGTGGTTCCATCAAGGGTTCCAGCAGGAACGATGGCACATATACTTGTCTATGCAAATGATTCGGGTGGTATAAAGAACGTCACAATGAATGTTACCTTCCCCAATGGAACAAGTTATGAATATAATATGACTTACATCTCAAGGTCAGGTGATATATACATTTACGAGCTTAATCTTACAGATACTGATGATATAGGTGTATATTCACTAAATGCAACCGCGTACGACATAGCAGGAAACATGAACTACACCACATCAAGTTTTGAAATATTCCCAGGTGTAATGTTCAGCGGAGTGTCAGTTGATGAAGAGAAGATACACAAACCACCCATTGTTGTTGGCTTTACATTCTATAAACCAAGGACAAACGAAACCTTGTATACCTTCACATCAGATCCTGCTACAGGTTACTATAACTACACAATAGACGCAAGAACATACGATATGACGGTTGATGTCTGGAACCACTCAGTTATTCTATATAACGCCTCTATATTGAGTGATGTTTATAATCCAATAATCTTTGGTGAGATACAACATTCTCTTATAGGTAAGGGTTCTATAGGAAAGGGCTTGTATGCAGTGAATATAATAAACATGACCAATGCGACTTTAAGCATGGATTATTCTGAATACTTAGATGAAATCTCGTCATTAAACTACCTTGCTATATATCATTGTTCAGATTGGATCACATATACCACATGCAACACGACATGGACGAGACTTGGTGGAACAGTAAACACAACAGAACATAAGATATATGTAATGGCATCGAACATATCAGGAGCCTATGCTATCGCAGAATATATTTGTGGGAATGGTGTCTGTGAAAGTACATATGGTGAGTCAACGGCAGTATGTCCACAGGATTGTCCACCAGTACAGCCACAACCACCTCCACCAGCAGGTGCAGGAGGGGCAGGGGGAGCAGCAGGTATTGGTGCTGGTGCAGGAGCCGCCATGGCTCCAGCTGCAGGAGCACAAGTTGTTCCTGTGGAAATAAAATCAACTCTTATATTCGTCACACTCAGGCAAGGCGAGTTCGAGATACATTCTATAGAGTTTTCTAATAACCAGCCAACTCCGATCACTGTCAAGGCAAGTGTTGAGGGCAATGTATGGGAGTTGGTGAATATAGAAAGGCCCGAATTTGTTGTTCCAGGCAGGTCAACAGGTGTTGTTAAAGTTAAACTTTTCGCCTTGCCAACGACTCCGGACGGAATATATACAGGGGATATAATAACAGAGATAGTCGGTACAAACATAACCCATAAAACACCTGTAACACTCAAGGTAGAGAGACTTCCAGAACCTCTACTTGACGTAAAGATAAAGGCCTTGACCAAGACTGTTGAGCCAGGAGGTAATCTCACATTTGAAGTTACTCTAATAAACATGGGAGAAACCGCAAAGATAGATGATATAGTTGTTACATATACCATAAAAAGATTATCAGATGAATATGTAATTTACAAGACTGTCGAAACCGTTGGTATTGAGCAAATAAAGACATTCAAGAGAACTATAACATTACCTAATAACATTCCATATGATAGATACACCATAGAAGCCAATGTAACGTATTGGGATGGTAGAAAGACCGCTATAGCTGTTGATAGCTTCGATGTAATAGAGCTTCCACCGTTGCTGGTAGCTTTGAGGAACATATTCTGGAACTGGGTAACCTATGTTGTTCTTTTCGCAATAGTTCCATCTATTTACGGAGCTAACTGGCTACGGAGGTATTTCAAAGAAAAGAAGGTCAAGAAGGCCAGATACATCTTCCCGATGGACTTCAAGAGCCTTCCACAACCGGGTCCAGATTCCTTCCCGGTTGGTAAAATAGCCGAGACAGATGTAGTTGCCTACATGTCTACAACACAACTGCTCACACATGGTATATCTGCAGGTGCAACAGGTTCAGGTAAGTCGGTCTCTGCGATGGTTATAGCCGAAGAGCTTCTCAAGAGAAAGATACCTGTAATAGTCTTTGATCCAACAGCACAATGGACAGGATTCCTTAGACCATGTAGAGACAGAAGAATGCTAAGGCTTTACCCGAAGTTCGGTTTAAGACCGTCTGATATCAGAAGATTCCCAGGAAGGATAATAAGGGTTACAGACCCAGACACGACTTTGGATGTTAGAGAATTCATGGTTCCTGGTGAAATAACAATAGTCCTTATAGACAGATTAGAACCTGCACAGCTGGATCACTTTGTTAGAAAGACTATATCGGACATATTCAAGATACCATGGCCAGAAGCAACGAATTTGAAACTCTTCATAATCTACGATGAGGTTCATCGATTACTTCCAAAATACGGTGGTAAAGGTGGTTACGTTGCATTGGAGAGAGGTTGTAGAGAGTTCAGAAAGTGGGGTATAGGTTTGTGGTTAATCTCACAAGTCCTTATGGACTTCAAGGGTGCTATAAGAGCGAATATCTCTAACGAGATACAGCTCAGAACAAAGTACACAGGTGACATAAAGAGGGTCGCAACCAAATATGGTAGTCAATACGCTGCCACACTACCTAAACTTAAGACAGGAACAGGTATGTTCCAAAATGCAGAGTATAACCATGGTAAGCCGTACTTTATAGAGTTCAGACCATTGCTTCATGACACAGGAAGGCTTTCTGAAAAAGAGATAGAAGAATACATAAGGTATGATAAGGAGATAGGAGAGCTTGAGAAGAAGGTTAAAGAACTCAAAGCAAGGAAGATAAATACTGCAGACATAGAATTTGAGCTTAAGCTCGCCAAAGATAAAGTTAAACAAACAGCGTTTGCTATGGCAAGAACGTATCTAGAATCTGTGAAAAAGAGGATACAAAGAGCAGAGGCGGGTGGTTAAGATTGATTAAGTAGAAAATCAAAATTGATATTATGCCTAAAAAATCAGAGGAAAGCCTCGAAGAGCTCATAAAACAAAGAGAAGATATTGAAGCACTTCTTTCATCCTTGGAGGATGCCTATTCTGATGCGAGTATATCCGAAGAACATTATCGTGAGGTTAAGGAAAAAAATCTTAAGAAACTCGATGAAATAACCAAAAAGATAGAGAAGCTACAAAAAAAAGAAGAAAAGACCAAAAAAACGAGGAAGAAATCTGAAGAACCAACACCTGAAGAGCTCGCTGTTGTTCCTGAAGAGGAAAGGGTTTCAGAAGAAGAAATAAAAGCGATGTTTGGTGGGGAAGAGACAGAAACCCCCTCGGTTGAGGAGAAACCACCTGAAGAAAAACCTTCTAAAACAGAAGAAATAAAACGCGAATTTACCTTGGAAGAGATAAAAGACATGATATCACGTCTTTTGAAGGAGATAAGACCGGGTGGTATCGAGGTTATACCCAGGGTAGAAAAACTTGAAGTTAATTTGGAAAAACTCAAAGCTTTTGTTGAAGCCATAGAGGCCGGTAGAAAAACTACAGAAGAACTTATTCAGAGGATTAACGAAGAAATAGGTGAGATAAGATCATCCCTCTCAACACTTGAAGGCAGGTTTACAGAAGTTTCAACCAAACTCGAAAGCATAAACGAAGCGATAACAGACATAAAGCCAGAAAGATTCTCAAAAATCTTAAGAGAAACTGAGGCTCAACTCAAAACTCACGAGGCAAATCTTGAGAAACTCGAAGAAACAACGACTGTTTTGATGAGAAAGGTTGGTCAGATAGAAGAGGTTTTAAAGAACCTTGGAAGTATTGAGAATGTTGCTAAATTTACACGAGATATTGCAAGAAAGATCTTGGAAATCGAAGAGAAAGAGAAAAGAATAAAGAGAATAGCCGACAGAATAGACGGTATTTTCATGGAACTAAACAAGAGACTCGAGGAGTTCATGTTTTATAAAGCCAAGCAAGACACATTAGACGAACTTACACAAGAGATTATGAAATCCTTAGACGAGCTTAATACAAAGATGGATCGATATGTAGAGAAGGATGAACTGGCCTTGCTTGAAAATCGAATATCTAACCTCGAAGCCGGTATGGTATCTGCACCATCCCCTGCAACAACGGCATCATCGCCAGGAGGCAGAAACCTTGAAGAGGAAAAAGAAGAGATAGAGAGTCTTCTAAAGATGATAGAAGAGCAATACAAGGAAGGAAAGATAAGCAAGGAAGAGTATGAAGAGACCAAGAAGGTTAATATGGAAAGACTTAAAGAAATAGAGAGTCAAATGAAAAAAGAATCCGAGGCGCAACAAACACAGGAATCAACCCCAACTTCTAGTGAAGCCCAAGAGACTAAAAACCCACCCGGAGCGGAGAAGAACGATCAAGAAACCACAGGACCATCTCAAGACACGCAACAGACTAAAGCACAACCTGAATCTGAAAACAAGGCAGAGGAGCTAAAGACTCGGCCAGAACAAACAAAAATATCAGAACAGCAGGAGGTAAACACAGAACAAGAGCAACCAGAAGACGAAGAAAGCAAGAAAAAAAGAATGCTCGAGGAGCTTGAGGAGTCTTATAAAGAGGGTCTCATAAGTAGAGAAGCATATGAGAAAACTAAGAGAATAATTCTGGGTCGATAAACCAATTTATTACTCGATAAAATATAATTATTAATTAATATGAGAAGGAGGTTATTCTTACTATTCCTAGGGTTGATGATTTTTCTTTATACTCTCAATATAATTC
>CAYPCO010000026.1:0-7432 GCA_964409265.1 uncultured archaeon
GTAATCAGACTCTGTCAATCCTCCGCTGTCTGTCACAGTCAATGTCACATTGTATGTACCTGGATGACTGTATGCATGTGTTGCATTTGCAAAAATAGCAAAAGAGTTTTCTTCATTAAATGATTCGCCATCTCCAAAATCCCATGTCCATGTGTAGGGCGGGGCTCCCCCAATTATTCCAGCAGAAAAATTAATGTTTTCTCCCAAAAAATATGAAGCAAATAAACACGTCCATATATAAGATGTCGCAATTACAGGGTATATAACGGAAACTGGACCACGGGACAGCGCAAGTAGATAAAGAACAGTTGCGACACCATATCAATATTCCAACAATAAGATGATAATTGGAAAGAAGCGAGCCAAGGTTTAAGGCTAAACTATCAGAACCCCTTTTAAGTTCTATCTGACCTACTGCACCAAGAACAGCACAAAATAACACCACCATTATAATTCTAATATCAACCATACAGTTATTTGAGTTACAATAAATAAAATATTTTATTATGAAAATTCTGATGCTCGGCTCTAAGGAATATCCGTTTAATTCTGGTAGTGCCTATGAAAGAAGACCAAGTGGCGGTATAGAAAAGCATGTTGATAAACTTTCAAAATATCTTTCAAAAAATGGTCATGACGTGCATATAATCACAAGAAAGTTTCCTGGACAAAAGTCTAAAGAAGATTGTGGGAGGATTCACGTTTACAGGACATTTTATATACCAAACAGATACCTTAGGGCGTTTACATTTAACATGTTTGGTTTTTTAAAGGCATTTTATATCGCAAACAGGGTTGATATAATACATTGTCATGCTCCAATAGCTGGTTTCTTCGGTGCGATTGTCTCTAAATTGACAGGAAAACCCATGGTTTTTACACCACACGGTCTTATAGTTGGTTGGAAGATTCCTTTAAAGACAATTCTTAAGTTCTTTGAACACATTTCTCTAAAATCTGCCAAAAGGGTTATATTTGTGAGTGATATCGCAAGGAAGAAACTTGCAAGAAAAAATCCAAATAACACACTTCTTACTAATGCTATAGATCTAGATGATTATACTTTTGGACGAAGAAAATGGAAAGAGATAAGATTCATCTTTCTCGGTAGATTAGAAAGGTTCAAAGGTATAATGAACATTTTGGAAGCCTTCGAAATGTTAATAGACAGATATCCAAACACCAAACTTATAATCTGCGGTGATGGTTCTGAACGAAAAAGGGTCATAGAATTTATTGAGAGTAAAAATATTAAGAAAAAAACAGAGTTTATAGGTTGGACCAACGAACCTGAAAAGATTTTATCAAGATCAGATGTTTTTCTCCTTCCATCGTCCGAATCTGGACAACCAATTGCTTTACTTGAAGCAATGGCATCAGGCAAGATAATCATTACATCACTTCCTTATATTCAGGACGGCAAGACAGGATTGCTTGTCAAACCTGAAGACACAAAAGAGCTTTACAGAAAAATGTTGTATGTATGTAAGAATTTCAACAGGTGTCTTGCTTTGGGAAAAAATGCCAGAAACGCCGTAAAAAAATTAAGCTGGGATCATGTCATAAAAAGATTTATAGAAGAATACGAGAAAGCCATTGCTTAAAGAAATCACATCCACATTTCTCGCAAAAAATGCATGTGTTTCGTTTATGATATTTACCTTTAACTACAAAGTTTTTAACTCTTGGACCGATTGGTATTTCAGAATATAGATATGCTTTTATTTGATATATTCCTGGATGGTTTGGTGTATACACAAAAAATTCATTTACCGCGGATTTAGCAGGAATTATAACGTTCCTGCTAAATATACTTTCATTTATCTTCAAATACAGAATACCAGAAACATTTTTTTCTAAATCATTCTTGATTACAACCTTTATCGTTTCATTCCTTCCCGTTGTTACGGGTTTTGTTTTAACTATTAACTCAAGCGGTGAATCGTAATCTATAATGATCCTGGCATCTTTGAGAATCTTTACATGTTTTTTGTGGTATACAACAGCAGGGACATAAATTCTTATGATAGTCCTTTCATCTAATGTTGTTCCAATCTTATACCAATAATCCTTTTCTGGATATGGAATAGAAACATTTTGTGATGTGTAATATTCATCCCATGTTATGATAAATGGTCTTAATTTGACATTTTTCTTATATCTTGTGTAAACTTTTATGTGTTTTATTTTAGAACTTTTCGGTAAAACAAACTCTTTAACAAAAACAGGTATTAATGGTTTCCCTTGTTCTAACAAATAATCATCTGCATTGTGAACCACAAGAGTTTTGTTAACTATTCTGTATCTGGATGTTATGTCTGATACTGCAATATAACTTCCGTAAGGAAATATTATGAACTCATCTTTTTCATCATCTTTTCTTTCTGTAAAGGCAAGACCCGGGTCACCCAAAACAAGTCTCTCCAGAACATTTTTCATACATGGGTTTGGTAGCAAAGCAAACCCTTTCAAAAAGTCATAAAAACTTATGTCACTAACATGTTCGTTTACTATGTCTGTGAGGGATTCACCTATAGATCTGCCCATAACAAGTTTTTTCATAAACTTGTCTGAAACCCAGGCGGTGTTTGGATCATGAATAATCCCGGAAGATACAAACGATTCTCCACCATAAGACAAGACTTGTTTCACCAGCTTTGATTTGAATGAAAGATCATGATCATCATATAAAAATCCAGAAAACTCTAATCTTGTTAAATTATCTGATCTACCATACGGATCTGTAACAAGTTCGGTTTCATTTCTATCTTCTGGAGGAACTATCCAATATCTATCACCCATGCCAAAATAAGCAATAATATCACTATTATTCAATACTGAATCAACTTTGAATACCTCTAGATGTTCAGGTGGTTTTAATTCCAGATATCCCTTTTCTGAAATCCACTTGTTCCAGTCAAACTCGTAAAACATATAACCAGTTTCTGTTCCAAACGATGTGAATAATGTTGCAACATCAAAAATCGATAGTGGTGTTCTTCTAACAGTTCCAAAAACAAATCTCAGAAAACTTATTATATTCTTTAAAGTTATGTTTTCAATCCTCTTTTCAACCAATCGCTTGATCTTAAAACCATTCTCTCGTAAAATAAAATCAGTATTATAAGCTTGTAGCATTCCGCCGTGGAAGAAAAACAAATCTTCATATTTTCTATGTCTGTATTGTCCTATCAAAGTAGCTGTTTTGTTTTTTGGATTTTTAAGAAGTTGTAATGAAATATCTGTTGGGTTCCCATAAAATCTACCAACAGCAAGGTCTATGAGCGAGTCGTTAGTAAGCTCGCCGTAAAGAAAATCGTTGTATATAATGCTACCGTCTTTATCGTTAATAACTTCTAGTCCTGGATCAGGAACAGCCATATATGGTATATCATATTCATTACCTAATATCGCTAGATATATTGGCAAACCTCTGATATAGTCAGAGGAATTAGAGAAAAATCCATTTTTATGAAGATACTTAATCGTTTCGTTTATAATTGTTTTGATTTGAGATACATTATTTCTTGTGTTTATACAATCGGGATCTCCGCTATACTCAACAACATCCAGATAAACTGGAACTATATATCCATTTTTCATTCCAGCTATTCTGCCAGCGAGAAGTGAAGTGTTAGATTTAATATTTGTAAGTACAAGATAGTTCAGTTTCTCAGATAAATTCAGAACAAATCTTTGTATATCATCAACACTTGAAAAATTTATAATGTGTTCATACCCACTCTTTTCAAACACAAGAGGGATATCAAGCATGTATGCTATTTGTGACGCAAGTATGGCATGTTCTTTTGTAGCAGCATATACAGCTTCTGTTGCATTAGGAAAAAACAATTCTGGAACTTGTGTATAAGAGACCTCGTAAGATTTTGATAAATTTAAAGAAAATCCCAATGTGTATATGTAATCGGGCTCGTATTCCTTGATGAATTTTAGCACACCATCTGTTATGTTATTAGAAATTATGACGGGAAGCTTTATAGGCACAACAGAAAGAGCATTCTTCCAGTCTGTGTTCGATATTACGAGAGAATGATTTGTCGGTTTTGGGATTTCTACACATGGAACAGTAAAATAGATATCGTCAAAAAATGCTGCATTTCCAGAATATCTATCACCATCGTCCCATATACCAAGATATAGTGTAATGTTTTTCCCTCTTAATGATGTGACGTCAAATTCTAATCTCTTCCATTCCCATGTATTGTGTGTCTGTTTCCATCCGCCACTATGATCTGCTTTAAGCCATCCTGTATCATAAAAAATAATATTACTATCTTTAGCATATACTCTCATATAACCATATCCAGAGTCATCTGTACCCCAATCATAGTATATGACTATTTTTTGTGCATTTTCCGGAACATATATAGTTCTGTATACAAAACTAGTATCACAACCATTTCCATATATTTGTGCACTATAAATTTCCAAATAATAGAACCCATCATGCGCATCTAAATATGGTGTATAAGAATCTTGATAGTTGTATATTATTCTTGGAAATATTAAACCTTCTGGTATGGAACAATAATTTTTAACCGTCCAATCTGTTAAAGAAAGATTTCCAACCTCAAAGTTTTCTATTATTTTTTTACACTCAATTTTGCTTGCAGCAGTAAAGTTTATATTATAACATAGTATTATTAGTAGTACAAAAAATAACATTTTAATATTAACTCTCATGTAATTTATTTAAAATTTTTATTTATAAACATAAGTTGCTGTACTTCTTATCAAACAAATAACTCAAATCGCCCGAAATAATTTTTGTTTCTCCCGGCGATTTTGAGAATATATATATTGATGCCTCATTATCAGAGTATACAACAGCGGTTAGATTATAGTTGTTTTTTACATAATTCCAGACAGCACTGCCGTATTCATCCTTAGTTAAAATTATAAATTTTACATTGGAAATTTGATCCTTTTTTACGTAATTAAAAAATTCTTTAAACTCACCGAATGATTTTCTACCTAAATAAATCTCTGCTACTTTTCTATTCGCATTTGTTAAGAATGTATCAGAAACATTACTATTTTCTCTTATGAAGTATCCTGCATTCTTCCATCCTTCTCTAATTGGTGATCCTAAAGGAACATTTTCAAATTTTCCATTTAATATGGAAAATGTTCGACTTAGTGAAAAAATAGAAACTATGATAAAGAAAATCAAAACAAAAATTGTCAACCATCTTTTATTTTTGTAGTCTAAAAGAATTACAAACCCGGAACATGATAATACAATAAGAGACCACAGCATTGATATATAATGATAAACAGAACCCAACACAATCAAAAAATAACCATAATAAAACCCAACAAACACTAACAATATTTTCAAAGATTCTTCTTTTCTTAAATAAATAAGTGATAGAAGCACGCCTAAACCTATCAACCATGAAAACCACACTGAACAATAACTTGTAATAATATCAATAGTTTGGAAGACACCAGGATCTTTAGAAACATAAACACCTGTAACGAGTGATATAATAATACTAAAACAAAGAATCAATCCAACGTAAAATCTTTTATTGAAAATCAAATCTAATCCACCCTTTCTATACATTAAAAACATCATACCTGGAATAAACAGTATAGATTCGGGAAAGGATAATAACATCAGCATAAACAGAAAAACAGAATATTTAAAGTACAAACTACATCTCAATGGCTCTGTTTCCTTGTAGAATTTGTAAAAAAACAAAAAGAATAATGATGATGTGAATACAAAAAAACCGCCGAAAGATCTATTTATTATACTTGTACAAGTAACTGAGTAGAGGATAGATGATATTAAAGCTATTCGTTTATCAAAAAGTTCTTCAGTAAACATATAAATCGGAATTATAGCTATCGCACCTAACAAAGCAAAAACAAATCTAACAACTGTTTCATTGATACCAAAAAGGTAGATTACCATAGAATTCAATACAATCTCAGGGATTCTACCGTTTAGAAAAACATCAGGAAGTGTTGAAGGGTTTGAGAATATGTGAAGGAATTTTATACTTTTTGTTAAAAGATCTGCTTCCAAAGGATTAAATTCAGAATAGCCAAGGTTATAAAAATGAAAAAATGATGTTACGATCAAAGGTATTATTAAAGATTTACTTATGTATTCTAGTGAAACAATTTTATAAAATGTTTCAAAAATTTTATTTTCCATGTTATATTCTTGTGGTGAGCTAATTTAAACTAATTTTTTGCAATATCTTTAATGAAATCTATTTCTACTGAAAGAAGTCTGTCAGATGAAAGGTTTTCTAGAACATATTTCCTTGCATTTTTACCTAGTTTTTTGGCCTCTTTAGGATGATCAAAGACCCACTGTATCTTTTCAGCTATACTTTCAGGATCAGTTCCACAAAGCAAACCTGTTTTACCGTCTCTAATAACCTCCTTTATGCCTCTTACATTTGTTCCAATACATGGAAGGCCACAAGCCATTGCCTCAATTAAAACTTTTGGATGTCCCTCAAAAAAAGATGGTATAACAAAAACGTCTGCTTTGTTAAGTTCTTTGGGAAGTTCTTCGTTCGGTATTATATCATGAATTTTCATCTTTACACCGAGCTCTTTTGCAAGTTGTGTAAGTTCCTTGGTAAGATCGTTTATATTGCAGAACATAACAAGTTCTGCTTTGTCTTTAAGAAGAGATACAGCTTTTATAAGAGAGGGTATATTTTTGGCCTCCTCTATTCTTCCTGTTCTGATGATCCTTTTAATTTTACCTTTCTTTATTTTCATTGGTCTGAAAAGATTTGTATCAACAGAATTCGGGATTTTTATGATTCTTCCTCTTGTAAATTTTTTCACATAATTTTTTGTTACATCTATTGTAACTATAACACCGTCGGCAAGTCTTAATCCAAAATATTCAACAAGCTTTGCAAAAAAATATTGATGATACATCTTTCTGAAGAGAAGATCCTTTAACCATAGATAACCATAGGTTGTTACATATTTCTTTTTGTAAAGTATTTTGCTTATGACCGCTGGGATTGTCCCTGAAATGTGAAACACTCTGAATATGTCACATTCTTTTATTTTCTCTTTATGAATGAGGGGTATAAGAAATGGATAAAGAATATTAGGAATTCTGTACCTGTTTGGAACCAGTACACAATTTTTTGGAAGTTTTCTTGATTCATTAGCATACGAAAAAATGTATATCTTCTCGAATTTTTTACTGTAATTTTTGAGATATATGTTAATAAACCTGTTATCTTGGCCAACTTTTTTCAAGTTTTCAAGACTCCCTCCTCTATGCAGAAATATTCCTAATTTCATTCAATCACTTTCCTGTAAACTTTTAGATGTTCTCTTACTATTTTATCAACAGAAAATTCTTTCAATATCTTCTTCTTACCTGCTTTTATAAACCTCTCCCTCAACTTTCTATTTTTAA
>CAYPCO010000027.1:0-7395 GCA_964409265.1 uncultured archaeon
AGCAGCGCTTCTCGTCAATGGGGGCGAGTTATCACTAAGAGAACTCGCCAAAGAGATAGGTTATTCAACCTCTATGGTTTCTTTAAGTCTTGATCTTCTTGAAATCCTGGGTGTGATCAGCAAAACCAAAAAACCTCAGGACAGAAATCTATACGTGGTTCTTCAAGGCGATTTGTTGGAATGTCTTAAGAATGTTATAGTCATGAAGGTTAGAAAAAGTATAAAGAAAACATTGAAGGATTTTGAAAAGAGCAAAAACATGCTTTTAGATCTCCCTCTGGACGAAAGGAAACGTATAAACAAGACCCTCCGCATGCTCGAAAGGGAGATAAAAAGATTAGAAAAATACATCGATATGCTTGATCAAGCAAAACTACCTGTCTAAAACTTATCTCCACTTCTCTTTCTTCCAAACCTCTCCTCGGCCTTTCTTTACAGCTGTGGAAGAAAACAAACCCCATTCTTCTTCAGGCATTTCAAGAAGATCTTTAAGAGGCTCAAAGGCATGTTCTCTGATTATCTGAGATTGTCTTATTATATCACCCGCAACCTCACCTTTCACACCAAAAAATTCTAAAGGAAGGTCCTCAGGTTTCACATCGAGTTCAAGATATTTAACACATAATCTGAGAACCTCCACAGATTGTTTAAACGGATCATCACCACCCCCTCTTTCATATATGAGATACACAGATTTGTTTCTTCCCAGACCTGTTTTTCTTAGATAGTATAGAAGTTTGTATATCCTAACATCACCAAGTTCTAAAGGTAGATGAGCATGGCTTGGATTAGGCGCATTGGAATGACATGCCAGAGTGAGCTCACCGAAATCGTCAATCTCTTTTGAAATCTTCTCTAACTCCTTTATAGGATCAAGCCCTTGGGTTGCTATATGCTCGAAATCTATGAGCATCCATACTCTATTGGTTTTGAGAACCTTTCGGATAACCTTTATCGCTACATATATTTGTCTCGGTTCCCAGAGAAGATACAATCCAGCGTGGGTTGGATCTCTTGCATCAGGCGATTCTATAACTATCTGAAGATTCTTCGCAATATCTATGAGTTCGGGTTTACCCTTTAACTCTTTCTTTATAAGATCGTTTTCCATCCATTCCAGTGCCTTTTTTATATGTCCTTCAAGAAACTTAGCAGCAGCAACACCATAATAAAATTCCTTAAATTTTCTATCGTTTTCTTCTTCTGCCTTTTCCCATGCTTCATCTAACCATTTCTTATTTTTTGGATCGTAATTATATTTGTTGAGAACATCTCTGTAGAGTTTTTCCATTTCAATCCATATAGGATCACGTGTATAGAAGAGATATCTTGTCATTATGTGATAACCATCTATAACACCTACTATCGCCCTCAAATCTTCACTTTCCCATTTACCTTTCTCTTTCAATTTTTTTCTTATGGCATCTTTAGAATATTTTTCATAAAGCTGAGCGTTTTCTATTGAAACCCTCTCATGTAAACGCTTTTCAGCATCAGATATCTCTTTCTTCATCTCAGAGACGAGCTGGTTTATTCTATTCACGTCACCAGATTTTTTTGCTTCTTCCAGGAGCGGCTCATATTTCTTTTCAATCCTCTTTCTTGCATCTTCTATCTGTTGTCTTAGCCAGTACTCACCTCTTTCTATGGTAACCTTTGCTGATATCTGTTGTCTTTCTTCTGGTGTCAAAACATCGATAGCATACTCGCTCCACCTCTCGTTTACAAACCACTCTCTAAGATCTTCACATTCTGCAAGGATATGAGATATAAACCTACCTTCATGATCACAAAAAGCCATGGTGACTTTCCTTCCAGCATAGGTCATGAGTTCAAGCCATACATTAAGTGAAGCGTGAAAGTTAACATATTTGGCTCCACAATACACAGCAGATCTTATGGATTTCTGTATGTGATCATGAGCATCTCTCCATTCGGATCTCTCCGGGATACACATAGGGATGGTTAGAGAACCATGAAGAAGAATGTCGATACCCTGTTTTTTTGCGATATATCTTATCTCCTCACCCTCGGTTTCTGTTATCTCGTGTGGAGCATCCATAGCTATTTCTATCGCTGATGCTCCTCTGGTAAGGGCATAACCTATCTTTCTAACAGCAGTAGCAAGCTCTTCACCTCGAGCTATGGTGTACAGTCCTGTGGTTACACCTATCTTGAACGGCATAATAATAATTTGGATTTCAGAGAATTAATTTTTATTTAATTCCCATTGTTCCCTTCAAGAAATCTATCAATTGTTTATAGTACGCACCTGCAGCTCTGAAATACATCTTCGTTAGCCTTTCGAAGAAAACTGGTTCATAAGGACCGGGTTTTATAAAGAATCTCAAAAAGGCATTGCCCCATTTTGGAGGAGCTTCCATGCTGCAGTAGTCCTTTTCCTTTTTTGAAAATATCTTTTTAAATAAGCTTTGTTTTGGCTTTTCTTCAACTTTCTCACCACCTTCAAGTTCTTCTTCAACACGCTTCATTATCTCCTCTTCTATCTCCCCAGCACCTATTATCTCGTTAA
The DNA here is from genome assembly GCA_964409265.1 of uncultured archaeon. GTDB lineage: Archaea > Aenigmatarchaeota > Aenigmatarchaeia > QMZP01 > QMZP01 > CAYPCO01. Next base: position 2,534 of record CAYPCO010000027.1, read on the forward strand.
CATACTTCTCCATCGCCTTGTCTCGTGCATATAATTCAAGTATATGGACTAACAAGGCGTTTTGAGACATTATCCATACCATTATAGGTATGAACATTATGTTTTCACATTCCATTCCGCCAGGTGGCGGACTTTTGAGAATACTGAGAAGAACTTTAACATCAAAAAGGATATAATAAGTTGCATCCGGAGACATATACTTCGTATATGCTCCTGGGTCCTGTGTTGTGCATTCCTTAAGTATCCTTCTCACATCGTCATCTGTAATCTTTATATCATACTTTCTCTCTATCTTGCATTTCCAATATTTCACCCAATCATCGTATGGATCTATCACGAATCCTTTTTGTTCCATGATCTTTTCAGGTTTTCCCTTTTCAACAGGGAAGAACGGTTTCCATATCCATAGTCTGACACCAGTGAGAGCTTCTTGCGTTCCAAAACCAGGTGTAGCAAATGCATTTCTCACATACCAAGAAGGTGAAGATTCGGAGATCTCCTTCATGGCTTTATACTTAGCTATGTAAGGTTTCAACCAGTTTCTATACTCTTCTATGGATTTTTTTCTTGCTTTAACAAGGGTTTCAAGTCTTGCATATCTTTCCTTGACCACAGGCAAGAACGTCCTTTTCCATTCTTTGTATAGTTCATTCTTGGTCTTTAATACAGTAGCTTCAGCTTGTGTGACATCTAATTCTTTCCTTATGGTATCAACATCTGTCCAATCCTCTTTCATTCTTATAAAGTCCGTGATTATAGTAGGCCATCTTTTTGCCATACTGATAAGAGAATATCCCTCACCTGTATATGCGTCAACCCTGTCGACGAACAGAGATCTCAATACATGTTCATCCTTTTTTCCTTGTTTTATAAAGTCCAGAATTTCTTTGTACCTTCTTGCATCATGTTTTATAAGCTCATAATCGGCAACAGCCTGCATGGCTGATGTTAAACCTGATTTTATAGCACTTTCTAATCTTTGTTTTTGTGCAAGGGTCATGTTATAGAATTCCGTGTATTCGGGGTTAACTTCCATGAATTCATCAACCTTGGCTATGCTGTAATTCCACTTACCAACCCTGTGGGTAAGGGCCCAAAATATATTAGACCCTGTTCCTCTTGGTCCTGTAAAATCAAGTATTATTTCCATCTCTCCAGGATGACCTAACACAACCTCTCCTGTTAAAGGACCTTCGCTCATCGCATATGCGTACATCTCATCAACAACCAATCTTTCCATGATATCACGGTAGGAATATCAAAGCGAATCCCAGGATGAGCAAGATGAATCCCAATATAACACCGTTTATGTCCATTGGTGGTGGTTGGTGCTCTTCTGTGGCAGGATAAAAAAATATTAGAAAACCTGCTACAAGTAAAAGGAATATACCTACTATCACTCCTGTCCATCCAAACATAACTATCTTTATTAATATTTGCATAGCGAAAATAATAAATATAAGGGGATGGTATGGTATTCGCAAGGTCAAAACTTCTAATGGAAGACAATTGTTTTGAGGAAGAGCCAGGGTCTGTTGATATAAAATTAGTTGGTCCTGGTGTAACAAAGTTATACAAAAAAATCTATGAGCTCATCAAGTCCACGTTCATGGTTTCTGATTCAGATATACAGGAAACCGAGTACAATTGGGGCAAGGGAGAAAAAGGAGAAAAATTCAGTGTGACGTGGTGGATACATAAAGACATGGACATATTTACCTATCTTTATATTAGTGTCAAACTGAAAGGTGAAGGAACAGACAAGGCAGGCTCGGCTACTATATCTATACGAGGTCTTCTAAGAACAGAATACCCTCAGGATACAGTTTGGCAGAGGTCTCTTTTTTATGAAATGCTCAGAACATTTTGGCACAGGGTTTTTTATCACAAAAAGAGAGAGCAATATGCTGAAGAGTGCAGGCACATGACTATCATGCTCGAGAACAAAATAAAAGAATTCTTTGAATCACTTAAGGCAGGTAGTTAAGAACTATGGCTAAGATATCGATTGTTGAAGATTGTTTGGCACCAGATAAATTCATATACCTGAGCTACAAGGGTCCTGATCCTTGGGGTGTTGCAAAAAGGATAAGCGAAAGGATAAGACCATTCTTTCATGTGAGCGCGTCGGGAACGAATAATTCAAGAATAAACTGGGATGTTACAGGAGAAAACATATCCTTCTTTTCAACATGGTGGGTCAAGAAAGATGTGAGCAGGTTCAGCACTATGAGATTCTATCTTAAAGTTATAGGAAGTTTTAGCAAAGCAACCAATGAAGGTGAGTTTACCCTTCAGCTGGATGGTAACCTTGAAACCAAATTTTCAGGATGGGGACCTGTCTTAAAGCCCGTGTGGCTTATATACTCATATCTTTTTTACAACAGGGTGAGAAGGCAAGCCCTTGAGAAGTGCAGAAACATCCTTCTTGCGTTCAGGAACGAACTTAAGGAATATTTCAACCTTCAGATAACCGAGGTGCCAAGAGCGTATGGAACCTTTGGGTGAAGTATGCCAAGAGAGTTAGAACATAACCCAAGTATAATCCATCCTAAAAGTATCTTAAAGGGTTTTGCATCAGGAAGCCTTATAGTTTTCTCTTTGGTCAGTGGAGATAACCCGCTTGTTCAATTTATATTGTTCATTGCAGGTTTAGTGATACTTCTTGATTCTATAATATTTAGAGGGGAGGATATCTACATAATTACTTCCCTGGTAAGTTGCATATTTGGGTTTATAATAACATTCGTAATGTCGCTCACACCGTATTCAACACAGTACATAACACTTGTGATAATTTTGATAGCTCTTCTTTATTCACGTTCCATCTTAAAGCATGCACTCTTTTTAAAAGCCAGAATGAAAAAATAAGAATTAATGTTCGGTTTTCTGAAAAAAGCGTTGAAGAAATCTGTAAAGGAGATATCCAAAGATGAACCTAAAGGTCTGAAGAAGTTAACAACAAAAACCCTTTCTGAAAAACAGGTTGAAGAATTTTTTGCCAAAAACGAGCTTGAACTTCTTCAGGCAAACATTGCAGTGGAGGCTATAGATTTCTTAAAGGATGAGTTAAAGAAGAGAGTTAGTGGCAAAACTGTTAGGAGAGGTGAGGTTGAAAGGTTTGTAAAAAATGCCTTTAAAGAGATACTTCTGGAGATGCTCAATAAAGAACAGCCAGATGTGAAGAAGATTATAACAAACACCCGAAAGGAAGGGAGACCTGCATGTTTTGTGTTTATGGGTTTTAACGGCAGTGGCAAGACTACAACAATAGCTAAGGTCGCAGAATATCTGAAATCCCAAGGATTTAGACCCGTTCTTGTGGCATCGGATACATTCAGGGCAGCCTCAATAGAGCAGATAGAACATCATGCAAAGAAGCTAGGTCTTAAGGTTGTAAAGCATAAATACGGAGCAGATGCCGCTGCTGTAATATTTGATGCTATGAAACACGCCAAGAGCAAGGGATATGATGTTGTTCTTGCAGATACGGCAGGAAGGGTTCATACCGATAGAAACCTAATGGACGAGTTAAAGAAGATAGTCAGGGTCAATAAACCTGATCTGAAAATCCTCGTTATAGATTCTCTTACGGGAAACGATGCAGTTGAGCAGGCAAAAACCTTTCAGGCTGCTGTAGGTATCGATTGCGTTGTCATGACAAAAACCGATGTAAACGAAAAGGGAGGAAGTATACTCTCTGTTTGCTACGCTACTGGGAAACCCATACTTTTTCTCGGGACAGGTCAGGGCTATAAAGACCTAAAAAAGTTTGAACCATCAAGATTCGTGGAAGAACTGCTTGGTTGATTTTTATGAAACCCATACAATTAATCTTTATGAAAAAATTTATCCCTGTTCTGCTGGTATGTTTGTTGATTATCCTCTTGATTTTTTTTAAAGGGACAGATAAAAATCATGCTGGACTGACTTATAAAGTAACAGGGTGTGAAAAAACCTATGATATAGTTAAAGGTCCAAAGAATGTTGTTGAGTCTTATGTAGATGACCAGTTCTTATACATCACACACAACATAGGATACCTTTGTTGTGCAGATCTGAAGGTTTACATGAAAATCACAGGAGATACAATTGATCTTGTTGAGAGAAATGAAGGCGGTGCGTGCAGATGTATGTGTGACTATACGATTGATATGAAGATAGGTCCGCTTGCTTCAGGAAATTATAAAGTTAGGATATGGGGAGTCGAATATCAAGACATACCTTATGAGCTTCTATGGGAGAGCAATATTTCCGTTGAAGGTTTTTGCGGCTGGTCTAGTTTTGGTAGATGTTCTTCTGACCAAGACTGTGTAGTCGATGGCTGTTCTAATCAAGTATGTAGAAGCGTTCATGAAGATTCGGTCATAACCACTTGTGAATGGAAGGAATGTTATGACCACAAAAAATACGGGTTTTCATGTAAGTGCATAGATGGTAAATGTCAATGGTCTTCTATGTAATCATCCAATGTTCCTAAATAGAGATCGCTTATACAATGAATATGCCTTTTATTCTTCTCGTACCAAGGTGTTGGACATCCCTTATGACCATAGCATATCTCTTCGCTTCTTACAATAGCGGTTAATCTATCCTGCGGATATTCTCTTAATCTCATGCTGCCTCTACAAACACCCAATTTGTACTCTACAGACACAAACCATTTCATTACTTCAACATCACCAAGGTTTATTTCTGCAGGGATATCTTCATAGGTATCATAGACAAGCGTGTGAGGTATTCCTGTTTCTAAAGGTTTTGCATTCATTTCAAATTTTTCAACAATTTCTGGATCTATTTCACCCTTTACAATCACTTCCATGCGAATTTATTCTATGGAAAATTTTAAGAATCTATCCTTC
>CAYPCO010000028.1:0-7002 GCA_964409265.1 uncultured archaeon
CAAAGCCCTCGCACGATCGAGTCTTGTTGGTTTTTCTAATCTAACGACCGTTCCCTCTTTTCTCCACTGAATAAGTCTTTCTTTCCACTGTTCACCGAGATTTTCCCTTGGTCTCTTCCAAAGTTTTGCTAGGAACTTGTACATGTTCTCTCCTTATTTTACTCAAGCAATAAATATAAAGTTTAAGCTTTATATATAAATACGTAAAAAATTAAGAGTGGTATCATGCATGCAGCTGTGAAGATTTTAATCGGATTCGTTCTAATCGCAGTGGGGCTGGGACTGTTCATAGATGAAATCAGCCCAATAGTAGGACTAGGTGTTAACTGGTTAACGAATTTTGTGATAGTTCTTACGGGAGGGATACCGCCTTTTCTCATCCTGCTCGGGCTTTTCATCGTTTGGCTCGAGAGAGATGAGATAAAGGCAGAAAGAGAGCTCAGAGAGGAAGAAGAGAAACTCAAGAAGACAAAAAAGAAGAAAAAGAAATGAGTCTTCCCTTGTTTAATTTTTTGATTTTTTAGATGTTGGGCTATCGTTTTAATTATATTAAAAATTCGACAATCTCAAATACACAAAAAACAAATTTAAATATCTTGTGTGTGCAAAGAGATTTTTATGGTCGAGCTCATTTCCCAAGGTCAAACTACCTGCGCTGGCTGTGGGATGATTATTGCTGTTCGTTTGGTTTCCAAGGCATGTCCTAAAAACGTTATTGTTTCATGTGCTACCTCGTGCTTGGAAGTCACAACCTCTGCTTATCCTTTAACAGCCTGGAATGTTCCCTGGATACATACAGCCTTTGAGACTGCCTCTTCTACAGCAAGTGGAATAGAAGCAGCCATAAAGAAATTAAGAAAGAATTGGAAAGTTCTTGCTATTGCAGGAGATGGTGGAACCTTTGATATAGGTTTCCAGGCATTGTCTGGAATGCTTGAAAGAGGTCATAAGGTCACACAGGTATGCGTAGATAATGAGGCCTACATGAACACGGGTATTCAAAGATCTGGGGCGACACCTTTCGGGGCTTGGACGACCACGTCACCCCCAGGCAAGAAATCCTTTGGTAAAACAGAGGTAAAAAAACCCATTCTCGAGATAGTGGCTGCCCACAAGATTCCTTATGCTGCATCGGCTTCGATAGCATACCCTCAAGACCTCATTCAAAAGGTAAAGAAGGCTTTTGAAAAACAACCTTCTTTTATTCACATTCACTGCCCTTGCCCACCAGGATGGAAATTCCCTGAAAGTGACACAATTTCTGTAGCGAAACTTGCTGTAGAAACAGGGACGTGGATTCTTTATGAGACCGAGGATGGGAAATTCAAGATAAATATAAAGCCCAAAAGAAAGCCTGTGAAGGACTATCTTCAAGTTCAGGGAAGGTTTAAACACCTTGGAGATAAGGAGATTCAGAAGATTCAGGCACACGTAGATTCCGAATGGGAAAGGCTTGAAAGGTTAGAAAAATGTGGAAGAATTTTTTAATCTAGCAGTCTATCTGCAGCATCTTCATACTCATGATCGCTTATTTCATTCATTCTGTAGCCACCTTCCATAATAATGCGTGGCTCCAATCTTCTCCAATATTCTTCCATTCTGTCTAACTCACTGATGTCAATAAGTACGATATCCTTGTATTCTCTTTTATCTATTCCTTCAACCATAAGGTCTCTTCTGTCCTTTCTCAAGAGATTTAAGATATCATCTTTTGGAATCTTTCCTTCGTATTTCATAAAGAGATAGTCTCTTACATCACCGGATAAAAGATAGGTTTTTCCATTCTCTTCATCGTCTATCTTTATATGATAAGAGAGAAGGCTTAAAGGGTCAAGACCATAATCTATCCATTTCAATACCAAATCTTCACCCAACCTCTTACACACTATTCCAATCGGATTGGTGTAATCCAGGTTTGAACTGTTGCTTTCTATTATATTCACAATTTTGCTATTAGGACCTTTTATCGGTTTCACTCGCCAACACCCTTTTCTAACCAAATCTGCCTGAATATCGGCTCAACTACAGATGAAGCAACATGTGGTGATCTTGCCCAGAAAACCATATCTTGTGTTTCATGAACCTCGCTGTCATCGGTAAGACCCATGAAGACATGTTCATTATCAACTCTTATTATTCTACCGAAGGGCGAATCTATCTTTTTGACTTCAGCGATGTTTGAAAACGCATCAAAAATCTCCTTGTCTGTGAAAGGTGCAGCGATCCTTATCTTGACACCATTCTTGCTCATCTTCTTGAGTGTTCTGAAATGTGTTTCGTAAAGGTTTCGAAGACCTTGTTCTGTGGTCACGATGTCTATACTTTCCTTTGCTGATTTAAACATGCTCTGGAGCTGTTTATCAATGGTTGATCTTCCTTTCAAGGTTCCTGTCATCTCAAAAGGAGAAACAAGATCAAGACTTTGATTGTATATCTTCTCGAGTTCTTCAATGATATGAGAGTTCTTTAACCTTTCTATTCTCTCGACCATCTCCTCATGTTTCTTCTTCAGATTTTCCTTCGTTCTTTCTAACGCTTCTTTAGGCGGAAGGGCCACGTATTTGATTGGTTTTGATGGTTGAACAACAACAAAACCCTTTTCAGCCAGGCTTTCAAGAATATCGTAAGACCTTGATCTTGGAACGTTTGCTATCTCAGAAAGCTCAGCAGCGGTCGCAACGCCTCTTGCTAACAGGGCTACAAAAATCTTCCTTTCGTACAGGTTAAGACCTATACTCTTCAATACATCAAGCACCTCTGTTGTTGCGACCATTTTTTCACTTGATTATTAAGTGCAGTGATTTAAAAATTTATCCCTGAACAGTTGCAATATTTTTGTCCGTAAATTATATAAATCTTATTACTTTGGGGTGATTAATTTTTTATTTCTTTCCTCTCTGTTGCCTGTAAAGTGTTTCGATCCTGCTTATATCGTCTGCCTCTTCAGGAGATTTATCAAATCTTATTCTAACTATCCTCGGAAACCTTAATGCATAGCCTGAGCTGTAGTTTGGTGATTTCTGTATCTCTTCGTAGGCAACCTCTACAACTATCTTTGGTCGTATTCTAACCTCATTGCCTTTCTCGGAAACTATGTGTGGTTTCAAGAGTTCGGTTAGTTGAGAAAGGGTCACACCTTCATCACTTTTCTCTTTTATTCCTGTTCCGAGCATTCCACACTCCAAGAAATCTCCTGTTTCTGGTTCTCTGCATGCAAGAACAAACGAACTAAGGAATCCTGCCCGTTTTCCAGTCCCCCAGGTTGCACCTATGATTACAAGATCTAGACTCTCCATAATGGGTTTAACCTTTAACCATCCCCCAGCTACTCTTCTTCCAGGCTGATAAATGGCATCAAGGTTCTTTACCATTACCCCTTCCTGTCCGTCTTCCAATGCCTTACGGTAGAACTCCTCAGCCTTTTTGAGGTCTTTTGTTCTTAGTTGTTCTGTTAACTGAAACTTACCAGGAAGGGTTTTGATCGCAGATTCAAGTTTCTTTCTTCTTTCCTCCAGAATGTCATCAAACAACATCTTGCCGTTCAGATAGATTATATCAAAAAGATTAACTTGAACGGGTATTTCCTTAACCATCTTGTCTATGTCGTATTTTCTATGTATCCTTTGTGATAGAATCTGAAAGGGCATAGGTCTTCCTGTTTCGGTATTTATCGCTACTATTTCTCCCTCTATAACACACTCATCGACCAAAACGGATTTTCTAACATACTCAATAACATCTGGAAACTGTTTGGTGATGTTTTCAAGTCTTCTTGTAAATATATAGATCTTATCCCCTTTCTTGTGTATTTGTGCTCTCGCACCATCGAATTTAACCTCTATTGCAGGTCTTTCGAAAGCCTCTAAAGCATCCTTTAAAGATGGTGCCTTTTCTGCAAGAAGAACGTGAACGGGCTTCCCTATCTGTAGTTTTACATTCTTGAGACCATCGAGACCCTGAGTTTTAGCTATTTTTGCAACTTCGCCATAATCAGATAAAAGGAACCACGCCCATTCTATGATTTTGATTGCCTCTTTCTTCTTTTCCGTATCTGATGTTGGGAAAAATGCCTCAGCTATTGCATCTCTAACAATGCCTTCTGCCACACCAACCCTTAGGTCTTCAAGGATTGTTCTCACTATGTATTTGGCTTCTTTGGGCTCAGCGGAAACGAGAAGCTCTGAAACAAGATTTGCTTTTCTTGTTTGTGCCCCCTTACCTTCAACCTCAGCTATTTTTCTGAGATTTTCAAAGACTTTTTCAACGGTTAATCTCTTCTTGAAAAGTATCATCTGTTTTCTACTCGATACGAGCTTCTCTGCCACAAGACCGAGGTCCCCTTTTTCTTTGAATTCCTCCAAAATTTTTGACTCAGAAAAGCCAGTAGCCGAGGATATTATCTTTATCATAAGCTGTGTTGCAATACCTATCTCTTTCTCATCCCAAGAAGGATATACCTTTCCTTGAAGCAACAGAACAACTCTTTCTAAATCATCCGCACCGGTTTCCTTCAGAAGGTTTGATATGGCTTCGGTTTTTTTCAATCGTGATGATGTCTTTTCTAGATATTCATAAACATCGACTAACTTTGCATACTCCATGTTTAAATAAAGTTTATTGTGAAATAAATAAAATATGAGATCAAAGAAAAAAAATCGACTCAGCTTTGAAGAGCAAAATGTCCTTCTGGCCAAACAACAGGTTATACTTTCCAAGGAAAGGACCATCCTCTCGTTCATTAGAACTGGTCTTGCATTTATAGGTGTTGGTGTTGTCCTGCTCAATGTGTTTTCAACACATTCAGCACAGATTATAGGCTGGGCTCTAATATTGATAGGTTTTGTTGAGGTTGCTGAGTCATATAGAAGACTTGTGCTTCATCAGAAGAAGATGGATGAGATAAAGAAATATCTTGGTGAGAAAGATTCGATATAGTAAAGCCTGAACTTTTCTGCCCGGATAGGTTTGTTGAATCACTCCTCAAGATTTCTGCAATTTTCACACAGCCATCTACCATCCACACACCTTATATCGTCTGAGTATTGGCCACAAGATTCGCACAGACCTTCATCTGTGACTTGATTTGGCTCACCCACGGGTTTTATGCCATCACTCCATTGACATCCGGTCTCTGTTAGAACATAGTCTGATCCTAAGGGAAGCATTCTTAGGAGGGTTTTTCCCTGCTTGAATCCTTTTTCTTCTAACCACCTGCAAACCTCTGCTATATAGCAAAACGGACAGACAGTCACTGGCTTTTCTGTTCTACAGTGTAGACATACCTGAAAATCGCTATCATCCGGATTGAAGTGTTTTAAAAATGTTTTACTGAACATTGCAAATTCTGTAGATATGTCGCTCGGTAGCCACTTTCTTATGTCTTCCTCTAAGCACTCCGGGCATATGTAGCTCCATACAGGGTCTTTGCATATCTGACATATAGGTATCGTCATTCTCTCACCGTGGGAGTGGTGGGATTTCAATTAGAACTTGTAGTTAGGCCTTAAAAACATCTCTTAAAAACTTCGTTGAAAAATGTCGATTTTGTGTTCAAAATCCAAGGGTAAATTTTTATAATTTTGATTTTTATATTAAAATTCAATTTATAATAATAGTGATCTGTATGGCAAAAAAATTATTCGTGATCGAAAAGACAGGCGATGCAAATTATGGTTATGAATCTCTGGTTGTTGATCCAAAATATCTTAGCATCTTCAAGAGCCAACTTCCTCTCAAAATAATTCATGTACTTTCAAAGAAGCCCGGTTGTGCAATGGATGTTGCTAAAGAATTGAAAGAGCACGAACAGAAGATATACTACCATCTTAGAAAACTTGAAGAGATAGGAGTGGTTCGTGTTCTTAAAAAGGAAAAAAGATACGGTATGATTGCTAAGATCTATGGCGTTATATACCCCTTTGTTTCCGTAAAACTATGTGAAGCAAAAGGTGTAGCATTATCTGAAGGTATTAGAAATATAGAACTTGAAAGGTTTCTTAAACCTTTTATAGAAAACGGAGAGTTCAACGCTGTTATAGTGTGTGGTGATCCTTATCCGCATGGTAAATACGACATGGGTGCAAGGGCGACTGTTCATGCAATAGATATCATGCTGCTTATAGGCAGTCTTCTAAGGAAGATGAAATTTCCACACTATAAATTCGATACACAGGTGTCTGAAAAGGAGCTAAAAGAAAATAACCTCATAATCTTCAGTAATCCAAAAGTGAACACGGTTCTTGAAAGAATAAATCATGAACTGCCTGTATATTTTGATCCAAAGAATGAGTGGGCGATCGTTTCTAAAATAACTGGTAATGTCTACAGAAGCTCGAGATGTGGTGTTATACTTAAGTGTAAGAGTCCGTTCAATCCAGAAAAGAAGATTCTCGTGTTTGCCGGTGTAAGGACAAGAGGGATGAAAGCATGTGTCGTTGCATTCACAAAATATTTTAATACTATAATTGAAACACCTGATACAGAGGAGTTTGTGAGAATCGTTGAAGGTCTCGATAGAGATGGTGACGGGATAATAGATTCTGTAAAGGTGTTGGAATGAAGCGAATATTCTCAGGTGTTTGGAAGATGAAAGGGAGGTTGTTTACAAAGAGTCTTATTCCAAATTATAGAACATTTGCTAAATCTCTGATAAAATTACAAGGTAAAGAATACAGGGAATGGGACCCTTATAGATCGAAACCAGCAGCTGCAATACTTAACGGTCTTAAGATTTTTCCTCTGAAAGAAGGTGATAAGGTTCTCTATTTAGGTATAGCAAATGGCGGGACAGCGAGTTTTTTTTCAGACATAATAGGAATGAACGGTGTGATATACGGCGTAGAGATATCTGAAAGATCAATAAGAGACCTTACCATGGTCGCAGAGAAGAGAAAAAACATAGTTCCTATTCACGCTAATGCAAGAATGCCTGAAACATATTCTTGGATAGAACCTGTGGATGTTGTTTATCAAGATGTTGCTACTGATGACCAGAGTGAGATA
>CAYPCO010000029.1:0-6494 GCA_964409265.1 uncultured archaeon
ATTTGCATCAAACTGTCCTGAATACATAAAATCTGACTTAAACTATTACGCAAAGATTACAGGAATGAAGCTTATGGAATTTGAAGGAAACTCTGCAAAATTAGGTGAAACCTGTGGAAAACCATTTAACATCTTGGTTGTTGGTATAAAAAGGTGATTGAGAGAATGGTGATAAAACTCGAGACACAATCGATAAGAGCAATAGCTGCCTTTGAGAAGTTAACGGGAGTTCATGCTAAAGATTGTATAATGACTGACGATTGTGTCTATTTTCTTGTAGAGCCTAAAAAAATCGGTGCTGCCGTGGGCAGGAACGGAAATAACATAAAAGAGGCTAGAAAGGTGTTTGGCAGACAGGTAAAAGTCTTTGGATATTACGATGATTTGGAAGACATGCTCAAAAGTCTTATACCAAGTGTAAAGTCTATAGAGATAAATGATAGCTCAGTCACGGTCACTGTTCCTTCAGAACATAAAACATCTGTTATAGGAAGAAACGGAAATAATATAAAAGTAATAAGACAGATATTAGATAGACACTTTTTTGTTAAAAAATTCAGGTTGAGATAATGAAAATAAAAATCGTTTCAAAAACGGATGAGAAGATAACCTTTGTTTTAAGTGGGGCTACACCAGCGTTTGCAAATGCTCTTAGAAGAATAATGGTCTCGGAGGTTCCCACAATGGCTATAGAATGGGTTGATTTTTATGAGAATAACTCGGTTTTCTTTGATGAGATGATAGCTCACAGACTCGGTCTGATACCGCTCAGATTTGATCCTGACAAATTTAACTTCACCGACGAGTGCGTTTGTAATGGCAAGGGTTGCCCCTCGTGCCAGGTTGTATTTGTTATAGACAAGACGGGACCTTGTATGGTCTATTCTGGTGATATGAAATCATCAAACAAGGATGTACAACCTATAGATCCAGGATTCCCTATAGTCGAACTCTTCCCGGGACAAAAATTAAAACTTGAAGCTGTGGCTGTTCTTGGTAGAGGAAAAGAACATGCTAAATGGCAGGCAGCCAATGCAGCATATCAGTATTATCCTGTCTTAAAGACCAAGGATGTTAAAAATCCGGAGAAGATAAAAAAGAAGTGTCCTAAAGGTATACTCTCTGTCAAGGCAGGAAAGCTTGTTTTAGACGATCCTATTAAATGTGATCTGTGCAGGGCGTGTGCAGAACAGAGCGAAGGTGTTGAAATAGAGGGTGATCCAACAAGGTTTATATTTAGAGTAGAAACTGTTTCAGGTCTAAAACCTGAAGAGATTGTTTCAAAGGCAGCAGAAATTCTTGGAAAAAAGGCCGAAGAGTTTAAAAAAGAGTTAAAGAAATTATAAATATATGAGTTTTAAACTTATAGCTGCTTGGATTGTAGGTGGTTTTTTTCTTCTGGCTGGAACATGGATAGTTCAGAATTTGGAGATAAATGTTGGTGTCAGTGAGTGGCAGTATGCTTTGGCACTGATAATCGCTTTTATACTTTTCCTAGCAGCAGGGCTTTGTTGGATATCCGTTGCTGTTGCAACAAGACATGAACTTTAACTGGTTTTCACTTTTTTCAGATTAACTGAATGGCAATTGGGACATAATCTCGTAGCAGGTTCCATGAAAATTGGTTTTCCTACCCACCCACATTTAAGGCATTTAAATTTTGCCATAGTCACACCTTCAATCCAAATTGCCTAGCAAACCTACCAAGCATACCTCTTCTCAATCCCCCTGTTTTTGTCATCTTCATAAGCTTCCTGACCTGCTTATAGTTTTTGAGAAGATTCCTTACCTCACTTTCGCTTGTTCCTGAACCACGAGCTATCCTCTTTACCCTGGAAAAATTTATTATATCTGGATTCTCTCTTTCTTCAGGCGTCATGCTTTTTACTATATGTTCCCATTTTTTCATTCTTTCTTCCTGAACATCGAGCACGTTTGTTGGGATTTTTAGATTACTAAATCCCGGAATCATTTCTGTTATTCTAGAAAGCGATCCCATCTTTCTAACTTGTGATATCTGATTCACAAAATCTTCAAGTGTAAATCTTTCTATCATTTTCTTTGCAGATTCCTCATCAATTCCTACCTCTTTTGCCCTTTCAAGAAGTCCTTGTATATCACCGTAACCTATGAGTCTTGAAACAAACCTCTTGGGATCATAGACTTCAAGATCTTCGAGTCTTTCACCAGTACCTATAAACTTGACTTTTGCACCAGAAACAGCAGATGATGAAAGCGCGCCACCACCCTTAGCCGTACCATCAAGTTTGGTAACAATTATTCCAGTAATGCCCACAAGCCTATTGAACTCACTTGCTTGTCTACCAGCATCCTGACCTATGTCTGCAGGGACAACCAAAAATATCTCGTCGGGTTTTATTATATCCTTGAGTTCTTTAAGCTCTTGAGCAAGTTCTTTATCGAGAGCGTCTCTACCAGCAGAATCAAAGATTAGAACAGACTCCTTTGCTTTTTTTAAGGCATTTTTGGCAATGCTTTCCGGATCCTTTCCTTCTGTGTAAACATTAATTCCGATCTTTTCAGCAAGTTGGATGAGCTGCTCCTGGGCCGCTGCCCTGTGCATGTCACAAGCAACAAGACCAACGCTTAAACCTCTTATCTTGAACCATCTTGCGAGTTTTCCAGCTGTTGTTGTTTTTCCCGAACCAAACAATCCTATTAGTAGAATTCTTTGTTCACTGAGCTTGATTTCAGCTTTGTCCTCTCCTAAAAAAGATACTATTTCATCATAGAGGGTTTTTATAAAATGCTCTTTAACACTTAGACCTGGTGGAAGCTTTTCTTCAAGAACCTTCTCCTTTATCCTCTTTGATAGCTCAGCAACCAGAGATACATCAACATCAGATCTTAAAAGTGTTCTCTGCAGATCTCTTATAATTGCTTCCACGGTTTCTTTATCGATTGTAGCAAAACCTGCTATCTTCTTAAAGGTTTGTTTCAGAGAATCCCCAAGAGTCTTTAACATAATATCACAGTATCTGGAAAGAATATTCACCCTTATATCTTTTAAGATTCTTTATTATCTCTTCGCTGCGTTCCTGACGTTTGCCTCAACCTGTTTATGATTTTTTCCTTTACTTACGAGCATATATTTTGGTGCTGAGATGTATTTGATCTCGATATTGTATTTTTTCTGAGCATTCAGCAAGGCATTCTTTATGATCTCGATTCCATTAGATTCATAACATATGATATGCAGGGATGATTTAACCTCGTATATCTTCTCTGAAACAGATTTTTTGGCAATCTCGACTATTTTGTCAACCCATTTTTTTGGAATACCCTTGCTCAAAAGAAGGTCCGGGTTCTTTATGGCGTAGTCAAAAAGCTTTATTAGAGAGCCAAATTCTTCTTGAACTGTATATCCTATCTCTTTGTAGGCATCATCCAAGGTTTTTCCCAACTCTTTGGCAGCGAGTTCTAAAAGTTTCTCTGCCTTTTTTTCTTTTTTGAACTCGTTCAGCTTGCTGTTGGCTTCTTCCCTTCTAACCCTCTTAACAGAAAGCTGAATTGTATCTTTGTCCACACTCATAACCCTGCATACAACGTATTGATTTTCCTTTAAGAACTCTCTTATGTTCCTAACCCATCTTGATGCAACTTCAGAAACATGAATCATTCCGTTTTTGTTATATTCCAGTATCTGAGCAAATGCAGAATTTGGATATATCTTTACTATCTTACATACCACCAATTCATTTACTTCGGGGTATCCTGTTCTTCTCATAAGTATAAAAATCGTGTATATGTTTAAATTAGTTCTTGTTTACTTGTCCCAGGATTTTGGCCTTTATAATACCTTTGCCTCCTGTAGGTTCTGCCAATATTTCATCGCACACAAGACATCTAACAACGGTTGCAGGCTTTTCAAAAATAATCTGCTCGTTCTTACATTTTACACATTTGACCTTGAGGAATTTTGATGCCATGCTCACACCAGTTCAAATTTCTTTACTCTGAAACCCTTTCTTGTATGAGTTTTTCCACACTCTTCACACTTCAATCTCAGATCAACCTTTTGAGTTGGTTTTTTTCCTGTTGCTGGTTTTGAAAATTTACCGTGTCCACCATATCCTCGTTTCTTTCTCTCTTTTTGCCTCATACTTTTGGCGTTTGGGTGAGCACTTCCTCTAGGTTTTCTCTTCGCAAGTTTAACTGTGTGTGTTGTGTGTCTTCTACATTTTGGACACAATGTTTTTATCTTCTTTGGAAATTCCATACTTATCCCTGATGTGAATATTTTTATCGTGAATATGTTTTAAATATTTTTACCCATTCACAACCCTCACGACACCTTTTTTTAAAAGAAGCTCTGCAACATCCTCTGGCAGGGTTGCTATATCACCTTTGTTAAAAGGACCGTAGGTTTTCATATCTGTTCCTACGAAGGCAGGAAGTGATTCGAGAAAAGCAACTGTTGTTAGATTTTTTTTCTCATCACTCATTTCTTCTTTTCTTTTCTCACGAAGCTCCTTAATGCTTTCGACTACTTTTTTAAAAAACTCCTTTTCAGCACCTATTAGATTTTCAGGTTTGACACCAGATTTAACATAATAAAACGCCGCTATAAGGATTTTTTTCTCTCTCATCTCGAGTAAATCATTAAGAACCATCCTTGCTGATTCGAGCTCCCAGAGGTCTTCCTTGCTTCGTTCGACCTGTGACTTCCTTTCCAGATAATCTTTAACCTCCTTAAAGAAATCTTTAGGAAGCTCTACAAGTTTGGATGAGGTTTTCTCTTCGTGTGCAAATTTCCTTATCATTTCAAACGTGAGCATTCTTATCTACCCTTTCTTTTCTTGGATTTAATTTTCGTACCCATCTTTTTAATAGGATATGCAACCGGATTTCTTATTTTTTTACAATATTCGTCTGGTGAGCACACACCGAATGATTCATACCATCCATCACGTCCACACGCGGGTGGAAGCAAATCCCTTTTTTGATTTTTATGCCATCTTAATTGAGATTTTATGTAGCTGTCTCTGAGGTGTGTAGGATTCTTCTCGTTCCAAGAATAAAGTTTTGCTTCTATATCCTTCCATGACCATCTCATTGCCCTAAGAAAATTGATGAGAATGAAAACTGATCTCTTTTTACCATCAGGTATTCCTGCAAGTATGTTTTTTATACATGGTGGAAAGAACTCTTCAGGAATCGCTTCTTTAATTTCAATTCTTTTTGATTCTCTCTGGATTTGTTTATTTCTCCTTTCCCACCAATCGATTGCTTCAAGAACAAGGGCATCCGCCTTGTCGTCACTTGGTTTTAGATAAGGCATTATCTTGATTCTATCTGGGAGGGCTTGTTCTGTCTTGAAGTTCATGACCTCTTCAGGATGTACAGGAACGGAGACCAAAAACGTTTTTCTATTGAGAGAGTATGGCATTCTGAAAAGATGTCTTGGTGAAATGAGCACAGGGTCTATATCTACTATTTTGTATGGATCTATTATGGCTTCACCTTCCTGAGTTGTTATTTCATCTATACTTCTATTTGCATCTTTAGCAAGCTCTTCTATACTATATTTCTTTAACAATGCAGATTCTAGTTTCTCTTTAACAAACTCTTTCAGATATAACCCTATTTTTCTTGGAAGTTCTGGAAACATCTTTACTGTTGGTGCGTAGTTTATCTCTTCTGGTATAGCTTCCCATGGGATGCCTATATGAAATCCTGTCCCTCCCGTAAATTTTACAGAAGGGGTTTTGATTCCGTGCTTCTTAAGAGCATCGATAAAAACAGTTGTTGCTATCTTACCATGTTCTATATTCTCACAATCTATATCAAATATCATATCCCAACCTACCCTCCCTTCCACATAATTTTCAGAGCTCAGTGCCATTGGTTGAGACCATCTCTCTATAGAACAATGAAATTCAATGACACCTGATCTAACCATGGTTATTATGTCGTGAGGATAAACTATGACGTTCGGTCTTGTTCCATAGGACCCGTTTTTGAAAACGCCTACAACCTCTCTATTTTTCGCAACAGATAGGAGTGATTCTTGTACATCTTCCCTTGAATAATATTCAAGAATTTCCTTGGGACTCATAGTTAAGAATTGAGTATGAGATTAAAATTGTTTCATGGTTTTATCATAAAGATAAGAATGGAGTAAAGGGCTTTGAGTATAACAAGTATTCCTATATATATGAAAAATCCAAAGACTATTCCATTTATTAAGAGAAGAAGAAAGACACCAGCCAGAAGGTCAAACACACCAAGGATATCAAAATAAAAACCAGCAGCAGCTGCTGTTATTATGGACCACAATCCCTTGAACAGAGCTATAAGCCCTATATAAAACAATAAACCACCTGAATGGACAGGAAAGATTGTGAGAATCGTTAGAGCTGCACCAACCATCAGATCGAAAAGCCCCAATAACAACAACAAAGGCATACTAATTTTGTGCTCTTATTAAAATAAAAAATTTTAGGTATGATATTTTGATAGATGATTTTTCC
>CAYPCO010000030.1:0-3258 GCA_964409265.1 uncultured archaeon
AATGGGGATATACACACATGTGATGAAGGTAAGATATTCCCTGAATTCAAGCTTGGAAATGTGAGGACAAGCAGATATACTGATATATTCAAAAACAAGACGTTGATAAGCATGATCGACATATCGTCAAAGCAAAATTACCTCTGTGATAATTGTCCATGGAATCCGTACTGCGGTATATGCCCTATATACACATATTCTGCACAAGGAAGTATTGTTTCAAATCTTTCTATGGATGATAAGTGCAAGATATACAAAGAAATAATCAGAACACTTTTCCAGAAACTTATATTCTCAAGGGATGACAGAAAAATCCTTCTTGAATGGGTTAAGAAAGACACAATCCTGACGTAATTATGAATAGAACTGATAAGATTGTTTTAGCTGTATGTCTTTTTCTTTCAATAACAGGCTTAGTAATATACCTCTATCCTGAGCAGACATTTGTAAAACCCAAGCACAGGGTTATAGTTCTTGGTTTTGACGCTATAGACCCTGGACTGCTTGAAAAATGGATGGATGAAGGTAAACTTCCTAACCTTGCTCATTTGAGAGAGGAAGGAAGCTATTTTCATTTGAATACAACAAACCCGGCAGAGTCTCCTGTAGCGTGGTCATCCTTCGCAACTGGTATGAACCCTGGAAAAACGAACATATTTGATTTCTTAAGAAGAAACACAAGCACATACATGCCAAAGCTTGCAACATTAGAATTCTCAGAGGCAGAATTTTTCCTTAATCTTTTCCCTGTTAAGCCACCTCACATCAAGAAAAATAGAATGGGAAATCCGTTCTGGAACATCACCGCTCAGCATGGAATCAGAACTGTAGTTATTCAGGCACCTGTGACGTTTCCGCCGGATGTTGTTAAAGGTGGGAAGCTCCTTTCTGGACTTGGTGTTCCCGACATAAGAGGAACAATGGGGACATATACCTATTATGCAACTGATGTCAATGAAAAGGGAGATACAGAAATGGGTGGTAAGGTTGTTCCTATAAGGATAACTGACAACAGGGTCAAGACCGTAATCTATGGTCCTAAAGATCCGCTCAAAGAGAAATATACAAGCATAACGATTCCTTTAACATTTTTGATAGACCCAGAAAACAAAGAAATTACTATACAGCTTCAGGATCAGGAAGAAACCCTTCATGAAGACGAATGGAGTGGATGGTTTGTTGTGACTTTTCCTATAACACCTATTGTAAAAATCCAAGGAATATGCAGGTTCTACATTGAGCAGATAGAACCCGAGCTTCAGATATATCTTTCGCCTATAAACTTTGATCCCAGAAAACCGGTTTTTCCTATATCGTACCCAACAGACTATTCTAGACAACTTGTCAATGAGGTTGGTCTTTACAAGACTCTTGGCTGGGCAATAGACACATGGGCCTTATCAGAAGAGAGAATAGATGAAAAAACATTCCTAGAGGATTTGCATTTCACTATGAACAAGAGGGCAGACATTACTTTCAAAGAACTTGAGAAAAATGATTGGGACCTGTTTATCTCAGTATTTCAGGCACCTGATAGAGTTCAACACATGTTCTGGAGATATATCGATCCAAGACATCCTAGATATAACAAAACGGAGGCAAGGTTTTATCAAGATGCAATATTTGATGTTTATAAAAAAATGGATGATATTGTTGGTGAGGTCATGAAAAGATTTGTCGATAATAGAACTATAGTTATAGTTCTTTCTGACCATGGTTTTCATTCTTTCAGAAAATCCGTAAATATTAACACATGGTTGATTCAGAATGGGTTTATGTACCTTAAAAATCTAAATGGTAAAAACTTCACTTTGAATGATTTGTTCAGTCAGGGTTTGTTCTGGTCAAATGTTGACTGGTCAAAAACAAAAGCATACAACATCGGTCTAGGCCAAATCTACATAAATCTCAAAGGCAGAGAAAGTCTGGGAATAGTTCCAAAAGAAGACTATGACAAGGTTCGGGATGAAATTATTCAAAAACTTCTGCAATTAAAAGACCCGGAAACAGGAGAAAAAGTCGTCAGAAATGTTTACAAAAAAGAAGATATCTATACCGGCCCGTATATGGATGAAGCGCCCGACCTTGTTGTAGGTTTCAACGATGGATACAGGGTATCGTGGCAATCAACACTTGGTGGTATCGAAAAGGATGTAATAAAAAATAACACTAAGAAATGGAGCGGTGACCATTGCTCTTTTGACCCTGAGATAACCAAGGGGATTCTATTCATCAATAAAAAAATCCAAACAAGCACACCAGCAATAATAGATATTGCTCCTACAGTTCTTTCTATCTTTGGACTTGATATACCAGAAGACATGGATGGAAAACCTTTAGTTATTGTTAATGAAAATAATAAAATATGAAGATTCCTGTGTGGCTGGAGTTGTTAAGACCATTTACCTTGATATATCCATTTATTGCTGTATTTTCAGGAGGTGTGATGTCTGGTATTATAACATGGAGATTATTTTTAGCATCTATAACAGCGTCGTTAATAAATGGCGCATCAAATGTCATAAACCAATATTGTGATATTGATGTAGATAGAATAAACAAACCTTACAGACCTTTACCGTCAGGAAGGGTATCAAAAAACTTTGCTGTTCTTTATGGAATTTTTCTTTATATGATAGGTCTTATTTTCGCTTGGGTAGCGGGTTTCTGGTTTTTCCTTCTTTCGCTCATAGCTTCGGTTTTAACTATATCCTATTCTGTTCCACCTGTGAGAATCAAGGCAAGAGGTTTTTTAGGGAATCTCGTACTTTCGATAACAAGAGGTCTGATTCCTGTAATTGCTGGATGGTCGGTTGGAAAGGATTTGGTATATCCTCAGCCTTGGGCGGTTGGGATAATCTTATCCCTCTTTGTCTTTGGTGCAAACACATCCAAGGATTTTTCTGATATAAAAGGTGACAAGGCATATGGCATCAAAACAATCCCTGTGATATATGGAAATTTAAAGGCAGTTGAGATAATGAGACCGTTCCTTGTTTTTCCGTTCTTTCTTGTTCCACTTTTTGTATGGTTTGGTTTTCTGAATGTTTTAACCCTGCCTTTAATCTTTCTTTCTGTGTGGGGGTTTTTTATTTCAAGAAATCTCCTGAAAAATCCTGAGAAACTCTCTCTAGAGAGGAACCACCCATCTTGGATCCATATGTATCTTATAATGATGATTTTTGTCCTATATGTTGCTTTTACATCATTGGTGATCACGTGAAAGTAAATCCAGGCCTGCTAAAACTCGAATTGCTA
>CAYPCO010000030.1:3268-6251 GCA_964409265.1 uncultured archaeon
TAGATTGGATAGCTTTAGCAACAAAATAGAGTTTGAAATTCTTAGAACAAGAGGAGGTCTTGGTTCTGGTCTCGAAATCATCCTTCCAGACAACGTTTGGGTTAATGTCCCTGTGTATGAAAACTTTGTGAAAGAAAGCCCTTACATGCTTGTTAAAGAAGGGGATGATTTTTACATCGTAAGAGATGGTGAAAACCCGGTCAGAGTCAAACTACCTCCAAATCCTGAATTTTATAGTAAGAAAACAAGTGACGGAATTGATATGAAGATGATAGGTATAGTTCAGGGAGGATATTTGGCTTTCTATCTAGGTCCTAAATGTAAATATTGGTCCATGGGGTTGAATTGTAGGTTCTGCTCTTCAGGTATTAATATAGGCAGGGCAGAAATCGAAAATAAATCAGTAAGGCAGGTTTTGGAAGTTGCTGAGGCTGCCTTTGATGAAGGTATTGCTGATTATATTCATATAAACACAGGTTTTATTCCCGATGAGAGTAGAGGTCTCAAACTCTTAGAACCATATGTCAAACTCCTTAAAAAAGAGCTTGGATGTCTTGTTGCTGTTCAAACCAATCCTCCAGAAAAAAATTATTGGATAGAAAAGGCATATTCCTTTGGTATTGATAGCATGAGCTTTAACTTTGAGGTCTACAATGAAAGAGTTTTTAAAAAGATATGCCCAGGCAAGGCAAAGTTGGTGGGTAGAGAAAGATTTTTTTCAGCCATGGAATATGCTGTTGATGTTTTTCCTAGCGGTTCTGTTGCGGGAGAGATTATAGCCGGTCTTGAACCCGTAGAGTCAACTTTAGAAGCTATAAACTATATAACATCAATTAAGGCCTTGCCTATAGTTTGTGTTTTCAGACCTCTCGAAGGAACAGTTTTAGAGAAGCAAAGACCACCTAAACCTGAAGAATTGATACCAGTATTTGCAAATGTCTACAAGCTCTGTAGAAAAAACAAAATAAGGATGTCTTTTGCAGACAAGGTCCCTCTTGTTATAACACCATTGGAAGGCAGATATTTTACTGATGACGAATTTAACTTTTTAGAATATATTGTACATAATTTCTACAGAACAAAAATCGGTAAAAGGATTTTTAGCAAGATTAGTAACATAAGGAGAAGGATAAAATATGGACAGGTTTAAGCTAGTTTCTTTGATGCTTGTGTCTTTCATAGTAGTCTTATTTTTTGTTCTTTTTTCAGCGATTACAGGATATTTTTCTTTTTTTACGTTCAACACATCTTTTTATAAGTGTCCTGATTGTAACCTGATACTCATATCCATAGATACATTGAGGGCGGATCATCTTGGATGTTATGGGTATCATAGAAACACAAGCCCTAACATCGATCAACTTGCTAAAGAAGGGATTTTGTTTGAGAACGCTTTTAGCCAGTCATATTTCACTTTGCCTTCACATATGTCTATCTTTACATCACAGTATCCATCTGTTCACCAGATGAATGATATTGAAAATCTATCTAAATATTTACCTGAATATAAAACAACACTAGCTGAGGTATTAAAAAAACACGGGTATACAACCGTTGCGTTCACTGGTGGTGGTTGGGTAGCTCCTGAGTTCGGTTTCGGTCAAGGATTTGACAACTATACCACGATTAATACGTTTTACAAAAACACAGAACTGCTCGATAATGTGTTTAGATGGTTAGATAACAATCAGGATAAAAAATTCTTTATGTTCATTCATACATACACGGTGCATGCACCTTACATACCACCAAAACCCTTTAAAGGCATGTTCGATAACAACTATTCAGGCAACATTGCGGATACTATCAAAAAAATGAACTCTGTTTGTGAAAACAAGAGCTGCGAGACACCTTATGAGTACTTCCATTCCTCTATAAACACATCAGATCCAAGAGATGTGTATCACGTGATTGCTTTGTATGATGAAGGAATAAGATATGTCGATTATTGTATAGGAAAACTTTTAGAAAAATTGAAAAAACTAGGTCTTGATAGAAAAACCGTTATTGTATTAACTTCGGACCATGGTGAGGATTTATTAGAACATGGATGGATAGCAGAGCATCATGACCTTTACGATGAACAGATACATACCCCGCTTATAATAAAACTACCTTACAATATTTCGAAAAAAGTTAAGAAGATGGTTGAAAATATAGATATAATGCCTACTGTTTTGCATATTTTGGATATTCCAGAGAAGCTTTCTTCAATGCAGGGAGAAAATGTTTTTTCGTCTTTAGAGAAACAGGAGATTTTTAGTGAAAAATCAATCCTATGTTATTCAATTTATTATCAAATACTTTCAAGTATGACTAACGACAAAAATAAATGTAAAAACATTTCTTCATATTATGGAAGAAAAATATGTTTAGGTCAGTTCAATATTTCTTTTTGTGAATCACTACCTTCGGATATTAAATACGCTTGTTTAAGAATCAATCACCTACATAGTATTCATAATTACACTTCTAGTGTAAGAGCACAGCTGATTTATCAAAGCATCTTATCTAACAAAACCGCTCATGAGACATGCAAATATCTCAAGAAAGAGTCATTGAAGTACCCAGAACCATTTAACGATGTTGCAATAAGAACAGAGAGATATAAATACATTTATAGATATGGTAAGAGGGAAGACGAACTTTACGACCTTTGGGAAGATCCACAAGAGCAGCATAATATAATTCACGAAAGGCCTGAAGTGGCAAAACAACTGAAAAACAAAATATTAAGATGGTACGAAGATGTTAAGAAGGTTGTCATGAAAGAGCAGTCAGAACAATCTGCTGGAGAGATTGATCAGCAAACTCTTGAACAACTCAAAAGTCTAGGCTATTTAAACTAATTCGTCAAAAACAATATCATGTTGGAATATCTGTTTTTTATTGGTGTTGTGGTTGCAGGTCTCTATATCTCGTATATGGATGTCAAAACCAATGTAATAAAAAACAAGCACATACTTTTTCTTCTATTCGCAGG
>CAYPCO010000031.1:0-6085 GCA_964409265.1 uncultured archaeon
CGTCCCTCCAAGCTTGTTTATATCAGGTTCTTTGTCTATCTCAAACACACTGAAACTGTTTCTATATTCAACAAGTTTGTGACAAAAACCGTTTGTTTCAAGATATGAAACAATTTCAGCCAATGAAAGAATCGGATTTTTTCCATGAATAAAAACGAAGTAACTCATACTAACATCTTCTTATCCGAACCTTTCTTAATTCTTTCAGGTTTTTAACACCAAGTAGAAACATAACCGTCTTTAGCTCCATTATAACTGTTTCAAGTTTTTCCTTAACAGCATTAGAGGATTCCATGGCTGGTCTTAGTAAGGGCAAAGCCATGCCCACAAGGGATGCGCCCATGCACAAAGCCTTGGCACAATCTATTCCTGTTCTCATACCACCAGATGCTATTACAGGAACTTTTACACCTGCCTTTATGCAGCTCTCCAAACAAAAAGCCGTTGGTATTCCCCATTCGGAAAGATTCTTGGCCCAAGGAGAACCTCTATAGACCTCTATCTTTATCCAACTCGAACCTCCAGCACCAGCAACATCTATTGCAGATACACCAAGGGATTCCAGTCTTTTTGCAACTTCACCTGTGATTCCACAACCTGTTTCTTTGACTATAACAGGAACCTTAAGGTGTAAACACACATCTTTTATTTTTTCAAAAACGCCTTTCCAGTTCTTGTCTCCTTCTGGTTGGACGGCCTCCTGTGCTGGATTAAGATGAATTGCGAGGGCATCCGCATCTATCATATCAACAGTTTTCTTTATCACATCAATACCGTATTCAAGCAACTGAACAGCACCAATATTACCAGCAAGGAAGATGTTAGGTGCAACATCTCTTACCTGATAAGTATACGCAAGTCCAGGATCTTCCAAAGCAGCTCTTTGGGACCCAACACCCATGCCTATACCAAGATCTTCACACGCCTTTGCCAAGTTCTTGTTTATCTTTTCAGCAAGTTTTGTTCCACCGGTCATTGCCTCAACAAACAGAGGAGCAGAAAAGTCCTTGCCTAAAAACTTGGTCGAGATATCTATTTCCTCAAAATCTATCTCTGGTAGTGCTTTATGGCGAAAGAAATCATAACATTCAAAACCATTTCCTTTCTCAAACTCAACATCCTTCTCTAAGCATATTCTTATATGTTCGGTCTTTCTCTTTTCTGTTTCACTCATGTTAAAATTTTAAATATCTTACATTTATTAATTCAAACATCAAGTGATTCTTATGAAGAGATACGTCTCGGCTTCATTTATCCTGACAACAATCATGCTATTTTCTCTCGTTTTCGCATATCCTCTTGAAATATCTGTAGAACCCAAAGAACATATTACAGACATAAACCACGCGGTAAGATTTAACTTAACTATAAAAAACAATCGAAATGTGGATGACAGCTTCTCTATTATGGTTCGAGGTGAAAGACTATCATGGTTTATGCCGGGCAAGTTCGTTCAGGGTGTCAAGAAACTATCATCTGAAAGCATTGATCTGGTTTTCTATCCTACGGGTCCCTATGAAGGAACCTTTGAATTTCAAGTTTTTGTAAAATCAACAACCGTGCCAGATATAATAGCATCCGAGAATTTCTACATAACCATACCATACTCATTTAACATGTCAAACCTAACTCTTCAAAGAGACGGTACTATACTTACAGCAGAAGTTGAACTTCAATCTACAAAAAAGAAGAACATAAATGTTATATTCGAGCTCAGAGACAGCAATGGAAACTTAATAGACTGGTCTCCTGTCTATGTGACATTTGCCGGTAAAGAAAACATATCTACAACGTTTGTTTTATCACCCTATCTCTTGGCAGGTGAATATACAGTTGTTGTTTACGTTGAAGGAACCGATCTGAGAACAGCTAAAAGCTTCTATATAGAACCTGTGCACAATGTGGTTGAGATAAAAGAAGAGAAGGTGAGTCCTCTCTACAAGGAGGTTAAGATAACGGTAAGAAACGATGGAAATGTTTTAGAGAGGAACTATACTGCTTCATATGAATCATCTATAGATTTCATGACAGGTATGCTTACGAAACCTCAGAACTGTATTGTTTCAGGTGACGTATTGAGATGCACGAAGGTCATAGATGAGATAAGACCGGGCGAGGAAAAAACCATAACCTATAGAGTTGACTACTGGCCAACATACATGGTTTATTTGGTCATGGCATTGATAGTGATAGGTCTTATAGGATTCTCCTTCTTTAAAGCAACAAGTCCGAAGATAAAAAAGAAGCGTGTCAAGAGAGGCGAGGATACACACACTATAATTCTCGAAATAAAGAATCCGTTCAGAAAAAACCTTTCCAATGTGATAGTCAGAGATTGGGTCTCACCGCTCGCAAAGGTTATCCATGAAGAAATAGATGCTGTGAAACCAATCATAAGAAGGTCCGAAGCAGGAACAGAGCTCATATGGAAACTTGGTAACATCAAACCAAAAGAAGAGAGAATACTTACCTATAAGATAAAGACCCTCATCCATGGAAGCCTCAAAATGCCAAAAGCATATATAAGATTTACTGATGAGAAGGGTAAGAGATACAAGATCTATTCTAAACAGATAATTCTGGAATAAAAAAGTAAAAAGTCCCGCGAGGGAGATTCGAACTCCCAACCTCACGGTTGCTGCGAGCGCATACTTCTAACAAGCACAACACAGTGCTTGTCTACAGCCGTGCGCTCTACCGTTGAGCTATCGCGGGCTATGGAATATTTAATATGAAAATCTATATAAAATTTGTTAATGTCTTCTGTAGAAAGCCTTGGATTAAGAAAATCTATACGAAAATTCTATAACACACTGAGAATTTTTTATATAGCCAACAAGTCGTGTGTGTGGTCAGTGCTCTTCTTGCTTGCATGTTCTGTTGCGTTGCTTTTATATCCAGACTGGAAGACCATCTTGCTTTTACTCGCCTTTATTTTCATAACGTTTTTTATTTGCAGAAGGAAGAACATCTTCTGGGAAATATAAAATTTATTGAACATCGAACACCTTTCTGAAGAACATAGAAAACGGCAATATACAAAAGAAGTACCACCAGAACCAATTAAGTTGGTTTCCAAGAAACGGTAAAGGGAACGGCAAAACAACCGTCATATCAGGATATGACATTGCCATCAGTTGTATTGCAGCGATAAAGACAAGCATGGATGTCATCATGGGTTTCATATTATAGGAAAACTGCTTCTGGCTTAACTTCATTATTTCATTGGTCAATTTCCTAACCTCTTCCTCATCTCCCTTCTTCTGAAATTTCTTTAACCTCTCATTGTATAGTCTCATCTCGTTTCTTATTCTTTTAAGCTCATTTTGATCTGTTAGAAATCTAGACGCCAAGACCGAGATCAAAGACAATATAACCGAAAGGATCATGACCTCCTGATAGGGTAACAAACCAAACATCTTTTCACCTCATGCAAACTCCAAGAGCATCTATCATATCTTTCACGGTCTTTTTTACATCTTCAAGATTCACCTCAATAATTTTAAGCAAAGCCCCTGATAATCCAGAATACTCCACAGCAAGTGATCTGTTCATGTCTTGTCTTCTTTTGGCTTCCTCAAAGCCCTTTGAACCACCAAAGACCTTCGTCTTGGTGATCTCGCTCATCTCTTTCTTGAAGGAAACGAATATTATAGCATCTATCCTGAATTTCTGGAAAAACCTCTCGTCAAGTAATGGAACATATCCGAGTTTTGTCTTTATCTCGAAATAACCATTCACTATTATATTCCTTTCTAATTTCATCTTCTCGATAAGGATATCCTCGAGTTTTTGATAAAGATTCTTTTGTAAACGTTTACATTCGTCTATGTTTGGAACATCCCAGACACCATCATCAGACCTTTCAACAAATTCTTCCAAAATATCATCGAGATTTACTCTTTCGTAGGGAGGCAGAAATTTTTTCGACCCTCTCAAAGCAAGATCAAGCAACGTATCTTTTCCAGATTCTGCTACACCTGAAACAAATATCATCTTCATTATGACCTCCCAAGAAGCTTTCTAACCATTGGATGCATATCTTCAAGATGTTGTAATGCGAGTTCTTCATAAAGATTGTATATTATCATGGTCGCCAAAAGAATACCAGTCCCTGTTCCTAACGCTCCGGTGAAATCCGCAAAAGCAGCAAGAAAACCAACCGCTGCCCCACCAAGCACGGCTAGGGGTGGAATGTATCTGTTAAGAACCTTCTCTATTATTCTAACATCTCTTCTGTAACCCGGTATCTGCATACCAGTTGACTGTATCTGTTGAGCAACAGATGCTGCATCCATCCCAGCCGTAGTAACCCAAAACACAGAGAAGATCACAGCACCACCTATCATAAATGCCGAATAGGTTATCATTCTTAAGATATCTATAGCAGGTATGGTGGCAAGGGATGTCATACCAAGTGAAAAGGCAAACAAAAACCAGTTTATACATCCAAGAACAGCAAACGCAGAACCTACCTTCAAGGCGTTTCTTTTTGTGTAATAAGCCAGTGCTATTCCAACAAGCATGAAAACTCCTATAGATATTATCAATCCTGACAAGGCTTGGGTTCTTGGTGGTGTTAAGAAGTAAAGTAAACCACCTGTGATGTTTCCACGCGCATCAAGCTCTGCAATCCAGGTCAAACCTCTCTGTGAAAGGGTTCTGCCCATGAGCTGTATATTTGCAAGCAAAGCTGCTGTTAATATAACGGGTATATTTGATGTATAGAAAAATTTCAAAGGCCATCTTCTTCCAAACCCTCTTATGGAGCCAAACGCCAGGGGAATCTCAACCTTTATGCCATTGGTGTATATAACCAGAAGGAACACAAGGATGGTTGCAACTATCGGAAGGAAAGCCAGCAAGGCCTGCACAGGTTCACCAGAAGCAATAGCTGTTATCATAAATGGTATTATACCAGCGGGTGGGTTTGCTGCACTCGGGAGAGAACCACTCTGTGTTAGAGGATTAAATGCTCTAACAATGATGGTCTTTGAAACTCCAGCAACAATGAAGAGGCTTATTCCTGAACCAAAACCCCACTTAGATATGAGTTCATCCATGAAGATCACAAGTATCCCACCAGCAGCAAGCTGAGCAATCACTATACCTGTTAGTGAGGGAGACGCCGCAGGAACAGCACCCATAACCACATATATGGTTGCCTCTACCAGGGAAAATACGATGGCAAGGAACTTTTGTGTTCCCTGAAAAAGTGCTCTACCAGTCTCAGTTGAAAGATCCCAGGGTATTATCTTAGACCCAACCAGCAGCTGAAGGATTATAGATGCTGTGACTATTGGACCTATACCAAGACTCATTATAGAACCAAAACTGGAACCCAGTAATATTTCAAGGAACCTTAACTGCTCATAACCACGCTGGGCTATACCATAGGCAGGTATCTGTGCAAGCATGAAGTATATAAGGAGTATAAGACCCGTCCATTTTAGTTTGGTTTTAAAGTTAAGTCTATGAATTGGTGATTCCACACCAGGCAGTCTTTTCAAAAACTCTAAATACGTTTCTTCAAAAGCCATTATAAACACTTTTTTGGGTTTTATTCATTTATATTGAAGAGCGTAATTAAAAAGTTAACCGCCTAATGTTATTGCTTTACCACCGGCCTTTTCTATCTTTTCAACAGCCTTTGCAGAAAAGAATTTCGCCTTCACAGTTAATGGCTTATCTATATTACCTTTGCCAAGAACTTTGTCATATCCAAGTGAGCTAACGTCTATCTCCTTTGAATCACCCACGAGTTTTATCAAATCTCTAAGATTTATGCTTGTTAAACCTTTCTTAATACCTTTTTGTTCTAATGATTTGAATCCCTTCTTTCTTACCAATTCACCTCTTTTTATTAACATAAGCTTTTTGTGTTTGAATGATCCTGCTCTGCCTCTACCACCTCTATGACCTGCACCCCTGTGCTTCTTCTTGGAACCATAACCATGGGTCTTGCTCCCTCTCATCTTCACAACTTTTTTTCTTTTTTTGCTCATGAGATCACCTTTTCAAGCAAATCAGGGAGTTCCTTAAGACTGTTAATAAGATAATCGGGTTTAGCCTTTAAAAGTGTTTC
>CAYPCO010000032.1:0-5876 GCA_964409265.1 uncultured archaeon
TGTTTCTTGCATACTCCATATATGTAGAATTTCCACTTGCCCAAAAAGATCCTATTATTTCAAGAAACGTTTTATTCATATCTTCAGGAAGAATCGCGCCTTTTTCTATGTAATACTCAATTGGTGGATAGTCCTGGATATCCTTTATCTTCACGTTCTCTATAACATTGAGAACATCTTTACCTATATAGTAAAGTCTTTGGTATTCAATCTCTGGTGACCGATATGTTATGGATATAGATGATATAAACATCGTCAATACTAGAAGCATAGTAACAACTATGAGCGCATCCATGGAAAAAACAAACGCTTTTTGCATATAATTTAATTTTGTGTTTTGCTATATAACTGTCTTGATATCTACAAGTTTTTTTCTCAAAATCGGTAACGATATATCTTTTACCCTTTTGAACAATCTTGTGACCCTCACTCTCAAGAAGTCTTTTTTGGTTTTCCATACCGCCCGGGTATTTTTCGTTTAAGATGCCCCCTTCCCTAATCGTTCTCCACCACGGGGTTATGTTTTTTGCACCATTTCTTTTATCTTCTTCTGCAGCATGTGCTGCAATCCGTGCAAAGATGCCCGTGGTTATAGGGCATGTTGTATTTGTTTTGTGTCTTTTGGCAAGTATCTCTCTTATTTGGTTTATAGTAATAAGCTTTCCTTTAGGAATAAGCTTCATGATCTCATCAACTTCTCTTGGGGCAGGAATTAGCATAGTTCCTTTACCAAATCTTTTAACCATTTTTCAGGAATCTTAACAATCTTAGGAAGATCTTTACTGTCTTCAAGTTTTTCTTTCCAAGATTTTGGCATGTTATAACACTTATTTCTTTGTCTAAAATTGTTAAAAATAAAGAAGAAGAAAAGAGAGATTTATTTTTTACTTTGCCTTTACAACGTCAAGCACTATACCAGCTGCTACTGTCTTACCCATGTCTCTTATGGCAAACTTGGCCAGCTGCGGGAAGTCAGATTGCTTTTCAAGCACTATAGGCTGTGTCGGGACAACTTTTATGACAGCTGCATCACCTGACTTTATCATGTCTGGATTCTCCTGAACCACCGCACCTGTCTTTGGATCTATCTTCTTGAGTATATCCACAATCTTACATGCTGCATGTGCTGTGTGTGCATGGAAGACAGGTGTATAACCTCTTGTTATCGCTGTTGGATGCTGTAAAACGATTATCTGTGCTGTGAACTCTTTCACAACCGTTGGTGGATTGTCTGGATGCCCGACTACATCACCTCTTTTTATCTGCTGCTTAGACACACCTCTGACATTGAATCCTATGTTATCTCCTGGAACAGCCTTGTCAAGCGGTTTGTGATGCATTTCTATTGATTTGACCTCACCAACCACACCGCTTGGTTCAAACACAACCTTGTCACCAACCTTGAGAACACCTGTTTCGACTCTACCTACAGGCACTGTACCCACTCCTGTGATGTTATAGACATCCTGTACAGGCAGTCTCAATGGCTTATCTATTGGCTTTTCTGGTGGTGTTATATATTCGTCAAGAGCTTCAATAAGCGTTGGTCCCTTGTACCAGTCCATGTTTGTTGACTTCTTTACAACGTTGTCTCCCTGATATGCTGATGCTGGTATGAATGGCATATTTTCTACTTTGTAACCAACAGCTGAAAGAAGCTTGGATACCTGTTCCTTGACCTCGTTGAATGTTGATTCCTGATAGTTTACTGCATCCATCTTGTTTATCACTACAAGAACTTGATTTATTCCAAGAACCTTTATCAGGTATATGTGTTCCTTGGTTTGTTCCTGAACACCATCTTTTGCTGAGACCACTAGAATAGCCGCATCTGCCTGGGACGCACCTGTAATCATGTTCTTGATGAAATCTCTGTGTCCCGGGCAGTCGATTATTGTAAAGTAGTACTTGTTGGTCTCTATTGGTTTATACATGAGATCTATAGTAAGACCTCTTTCTCTCTCCTCTTTCAGCTGATCCATCACGAAGGCGAATTCAAATGTTTCTTTCTTGAGCTCTTTCGCCTTCTCCTTCAGTTTTCTTAACTCTTGTTCGGGTATAGCACCGGAATCGAACAAGAGTCTTCCTATTAGTGTTGACTTACCATGGTCTACATGACCAGCAGTCATTAAGTTTACGTGTGGTTTTTCCGCCATACATATCACCTTAAAAGTTTTTATATTCAATTTAAACTACATATTTAAATCTTTTGACTTGTTCTACTTTTGTGTCTATAAACCTTTATAAATATTACCCGCCTACACCTAAACCCATTAAAGCTCCCTTTATGAGATCTCCAAACACCATCTTTGACATCATTGCTACAACAAAATATATTACTATTCCAACAACTAACATTCTAGCTATTAGATATCTCTGATAAGGCTTGTTCTCACCTTTGCTTATCTTTGTCAGAAATATTCCAAGAATCATTATTACTTCTATAACGTATATTCCAACTATGAGTTGGAAAAGAGAAGGTGAAATAGCGTTTTTCACATCGCCAAAAAGTGAGCTGAAACCTTCGAATCCCATTCCCATGGCACTGCTCATACCTAAAGAATCCATGTACTTGCCCAGTTCGACCAAGACCATTATTATTATGTCAGCCATAGATACTATCATACCTGTTATGAGTGGCGTCAGCAGATATGCTTGGAATTTCATAGAAGATGTTGTCTCGGTTAGAAGGTCTCTTATATATTCTTGTGTTTCTCTGACACTTTTAAGGTATGAAGATATCCTTAACATAGCTTCTGATGCATAAGTTATTCCTTTTCTTGCAGTATCAACAATCGTGTACATGACGTTTTTTATAAGCTTTGAAGGATAGTATCTTAATGCTCCATGCTCAGGATTAAATAATGCATCTTTGAACGTCATTCCGAGCATTCTTATATTGTGTAGAGTTCTTTTGAAAAGATTTGATATTTCAAGGTCTTTCATATCTTTTATGGCTTCTTCTATAGCAAGTTCTGTGGGCGTTCCTCCTGAAATTCTATTACCAAGCTGGAAAAGAGCAAGCTCAAATTGAGCTTCTATGTTTTCTATTTCTTTTTGAATCTTAACCACTTGAAAATTGCTGAGATAATAATATGTTGCTATAGAAAAAGCAATTCCAAGGATTATTGTTATCGACATAAGCATGGATATGAATGAACATTCCTCTATAAACTCTCCAAAAAAGTAGCATCCCAAACCACTTTCAAAACCAGACACGAGTTGATTAGGGTTTTGAACAAAGAAATGTATTGGAAACGCGGTCATGAGTATGAACACTAACAGTGCAAAAGGTAGTGCAGGCATAGGTTTTCCACCTAACATAAATGAACCTTCTGGAGGAAGTTTGGGATGATTTTTAACATCTACCTGCGAAAAGGTAACAGGCCTTTTGCTTAACACATTATTCATGAACCATAGAATTATAACAGGCAGGATTACATCGTATCCCAGGATGAAGTGAAACGGAGATACCATCTCTGCCAAGAAAACAGCTGCAAGTGGTGCCATTATCGTTCCGAGTACAGGAAGGACTATACCCATCATATGGATTATCATTACAGGCATATGTAGGTCCTGAGCGTAGTGTTTCATTCTGGTTTTTGTGCCATCTAAAACAACATTTAATGCTTGATCCAGAATCTTAGATGCTTTATCTGGAACCTGTGATTCTGACTCTCTTATCAATCTTAGGGCTTCAGCAAACTCCTCGTTTTCTGGTTTCCATTTCGCTATGTAATTATCAAGGGCCTGGGCTGCTGACATATATTTACCCATTTCTATATCCCATAACAGTCTTCTCATATCCCATGCAAGCGGTCCAGATATATTTGCTGCTGCAAATCTTAATGCATTTTCCAGGTTCATGGATATTCTCATAGATACAACCATATAAAGAATCGCTAAAACAACATCGGAACTTGCTTTTATTCTCATCTGTTTTACATAGCCTATAGGGTAGTTCAAAAGATAGTAACCGAATCCGACTCCCGCTAAGATGATAAAAACACCGGTGATTATCCTGTTGGTCTCTAAAGGTCCTGAAAAAATGAAAATCACAGACAAGAAAATGAAAAGTATTATAGACATCACAAAAGCTGCCATGCAATCCGATGGTCGAACCCTTAGTCCCGTGAATCTTATGGCCTTTTCGAGTTTCTCTTGCATCTCTTTGTCTGGATTAGCCTGAATCAACTTCCCGCAAAATCTAACAAGCTTTTCATACCACGTGTACTTAAGCGTCTCCTCTTTTTTGTATATTCTATATTCTCTTGAAGAGATCTTGGGAACTTCATATCCTGGTGGAAAATATACTCTTCGTCGAGGAACAAAAAGGGTTTTTTTTGGTTTGGTTTCGTTCTTTTTTTTAAATATCCCCATAATTATAATTGAGGGCAGGGTTGTTATATAGGTTTTTAGAAAGACGGATAACTTTTAAATCATGAATATTTTAATAGTTACACATGTGAGATAATGGTCTTGAGATTCTATAACACAATGACTAAGAAAAAAGAGGTCTTTAAACCATTGGAAAAAGGAGTAGTCAGGATGTATAATTGTGGACCAACCGTTTACGACTATGCTCATATAGGTAATTTCAGGGCATATATCTTCGCCGATGTTCTTAGAAGATATCTTGAATATAAAGGATACAAAGTCATGCAAGTAATGAACATAACAGATGTTGGTCATATGACCATCGATGATGTGGCCGAAGGTCAGGGCGAAGACAAGATAGAAAAAAAAGCTCGTGAAGAGAAGAAAGATCCATGGGAGATCGCTGAATTTTACATAAAGGCATTTCTCGAGGATTCCGAAAAGCTCAATCTTTTAGAGCCTATGAAAAGACCGAGAGCAACAGAACATATAGAGGATATGATAAAACTCATTGAAAAACTCATTGAAAAGGGCTACGCTTACGTGGTTAATGGTTCTGTTTACTATGATGTGACCAAATTTAAGGATTATGGAAAGCTTTCAGGAAACACCATCGACAAGCTTGAAGCCGGAAAGAGAGTTGAGGTTAATCCTGAAAAAAGGCATTGGTTTGATTTTGCTCTGTGGATAAGAAACCCAAAACATATAATGCAGTGGGACTCTCCCTGGGGCAAAGGTTATCCTGGATGGCATATAGAATGTTCAGCTATGAGTATGAAATATCTTGGCGAAACCTTGGATATACATACAGGAGGAGAGGATAATATATTTCCCCATCATGAATGTGAGATTGCCCAATCAGAAGGAGCAACGGGTAAAACCTTCGTTAGATACTGGATGCATACAAGACATCTCATGGTTAATGGGAGAAAGATGTCTAAAAGCCTTGGTAATTATTACACACTTCGAGATATCATAAAGCTCGGATACTCTCCAAGGGCGTTCAGATATCTTATATTTTCTGCGAACTATAGAACCAAACTTAATTTTACTCTAGACGCTCTTAAAAGTGCTGAAGAAACCTTGAAGAAAATTGACGATTTTGTAGGAAAGGTTAAAGCGCTTTCAGACAGAGGCAACGCCAGGAAAGATGTAATTAATCTTGTAGAAAAAACCAGAAACAAATTCGAATCAGCAATGGATGATGATTTAAACACATCCGAGGCAATGGCTGCTGTCTTTGATTTCATGGCTGAGATCAATAAAATGATTAATCAAAACCAACTCACGGGTGCAGATGCCAGAGTGGTTTATGAATTCATGCTTTCATTAGACAAAGTATTTGGTTTAAGCTTGGACGATGTTCCTGCGTGGTATGTGCTTTCCAAGGATTCTGAACCTGTAGAGAATCTGGAAGAAGCCTTTAAGAATCTGGAAGAAGCCTTGAAACAGAAAGATATGAAGAAGGTAAATATTCTGATAGGTAACATCATAAAAAC
>CAYPCO010000033.1:0-5854 GCA_964409265.1 uncultured archaeon
AAGAACCTCTCAAAAAATCGTTAAAATATCTTAAAGGTTCGTTCTCGTTTTCTATTCTTTTCAATGGTAGACTTATTGGTGTTACAGATCGTTACGGAATGAGACAGCTACATTATGGAGTGAAAGAAGATGATGAACCTGTTTATGTTATTTCAAGTTACACAAGCGGTCTTGAAAGGGTGAATGCAGAATACTTAGGAACGCTTGAACCTGCAGAATTTATAGTAATCGATGAGGAAGGTATGCACAAATCCAAGTACACCGAAGGTAAGCCAAGATATTGTATAAGAGAGTTGCTGTTTTTTGCAAGAGGCGAGGATGTAGTGTATGCTACTCCTGTTGCGGAATTTAGAGAGAGATGTGGAGAAAAGCTTGCAGAAAAGATTGTCGAGAAAGGTTTGCTTAATGATATAGATGTTATAGCATTTATTCCTGGTTCTGGCAGGTGCTATTACGATGGGTTTATGAATAAGCTTCATCAGATGGGCATCAGTAAATTCGAAACACACGACGTGGTAACTGTTAATCCAGCATATAGGGGCAGAATAATATTTGAAAGTAGTGAAAGAGAAGAGAAGATAAAGCAGAAGTACAACATAAATTCAAGATTTGTTAAGGACAAAAATGTTCTTCTTATAGACGACGGTGTTATTTCAGGTGATACATTCAGAGTTGTAACAGAAAAACTCAAATCTTCAGGGGCTAAAAATGTTATAGGCGCTGTTGGTTCTCCAGAACCTAAAGGTTCGTGTGAACTACGAGAATCACTTGGCTATTTAAAACCAAAGAGCAAAGAAGACATAATCCGAGATACAGGTGTCGAGGAAATGGTAATGCTCTCAGCAGAAGATGTGTTCGATGCGACTCAAAAAGAGAAAGAGTTGTTCTGTCACGATTGTTTTTGATTAAAATCTTCTTCCCGTAGGAAGAAGACTGATTTTGAACCCTCGACACCTCGGTTAAGAGCTTCACCCAATCATTCTTGCATCAGCAAGCTCTGATACGTCGAGTGCTCTAACCAGTCCAGTAACCTTAGCTTTTCATCA
This sequence comes from uncultured archaeon, assembly GCA_964409265.1. Taxonomy (GTDB): domain Archaea; phylum Aenigmatarchaeota; class Aenigmatarchaeia; order QMZP01; family QMZP01; genus CAYPCO01. The sequence continues at coordinate 1,047 of CAYPCO010000033.1, forward strand.
GCTAAGGTTATGACTGAGCTACGGGCCCGTATGGGCCCGGAGGGATTCCCATCTTATATAAAAAGTTTTATTTTAATTATTTATTGATTTTGGTATGGAGAAGAATGTTATGACACCCGAAGTGAACATAGGTCTTGTAGGTCATGTAGACCACGGTAAAACCACCCTAACATCGGCTTTAACAGGCAAGTGGACTGATACACATTCAGAAGAGATCAAAAGAGGTATAACTATTAGATTAGGTTATGCTGATGCTGTTTTTTACGAATGTCCTAAATGTGAAGGCTACGAAAAATATGGGACATCTCCAAGATGTATGAAGTGCTTCTCTGAGTGCAAACCTTTAAGAATGGTTTCGTTTGTTGATGCTCCAGGACATGAGATGCTAATGGCCACTGTTTTGGCTGGTGCAGCACTGATGGATGGAGCGTTACTTATAATAAGTGCAAATGAGCCATGGCCCCAGCCACAAACACGTGAACATTTAAAGGCTTTAGAGATAGCTGAGATAAAAAACATAGTGATAGTTCAGAATAAAATAGATCTGGTAACTAAGGAAGAAGCAATGAAAAACTATCAACAGATCAAGGAGTTTGTCAGGGGAACTATAGCTGAGAACGCACCTATAGTTCCTGTTTCTGCACAACAGAGAATAAACATAGACGCACTGATATATGCGATAGAAAAAACCATACCTACTCCTGAAAGGGATCCGAAAAAACCACCAAAGATGCTCACAGCTCGATCGTTCGATGTAAACAAACCAGGAACACCTGTATCGAATCTAAAAGGTGGTGTTTTAGGCGGTTCTCTTCTACAGGGAGAATTAAAAGTTGGTGATGAGGTAGAGATTCTCCCAGGGATTAAGGTTGGTGATAGATTCGAAGGAACAGTGACCAAGATTACTGGGCTTCAAAAAGCTATGAAAAATCTTGATAAGGCAGGTCCTGGTGGGTTGTTGGGTGTATCTACATTGCTTGATCCAGCAGTCGCAAAATCTGATTCATTAGCAGGAAATGTTGTTGGTTATCCTGGAAAAATGCCCCCAGTGTGGGATAACCTTACCATCGAATCAAATCTTTTTGAAAAAGTAGTTGGTCATAAGGAGGAATTAAACGTAGAGAAAATAAAAACAAATGATGTTCTTATGCTTACTGTTGGAACTGCAAGAACGGTTGGGGTTGTTGATTCCGCTTCTGATGAGAAGATTCATGTAAGACTAAAGATACCTGTATGTGCAGAAAAGGGAGATAAAGTTGCTCTATCCAGACAGGTAGCAGGTAGATGGAGATTAATAGGTTGGGGTATTATAATGTAGTGGGTTTTATATGACGCTGGAAAGATATCTGGATAAGAATGAATTTCTCGAGTTTCTTGACAGGGCTAAAAATCCTCAAAGCTTCTTACAAGACTGTAAAAGATATCATGAATTTGAGAAGTGGGATATAGTTTATGTAATAGCGAATAAACTTCTCCAGGAAGATAAGAGATTTCATAAACTTGCAGCAGCAGATATTGTTTTGATGGTCTGGAATATGCCATGGTATCACAAGGCATCACCAGAAATGAAGAAGTCATTAGATGAAAGGGTCTTAAAACTTATAGATGAAATGGAAAGGGAGATTAGAGGTAAAAAATTTCCATTAGACAGAGATTTCACAAAAGATGAGTTAGAATTCATATCTAATGTTTTCGAAAGGTTCAAGACAGAATTAGGACCTGTAGGTGCCTCGAAGGTTCTTCATATTCTAAACCCAGAGTTTTTTCCGGTGTGGGACGGTTATATCTCCTATAATTATCATAAATACTACCCAAACCATACCCATGACGGCAAATGCTTAACAACACAGTGCTATGTCAGATTCTGTGTGGATTGTCAAGAGATATTGAAGGAATTGCTAAAGAGGAAAAATCTGAACGAACTTTGGGAAGAACATAAAAAAGACCTTGGCAGCATTCTTCAAGAGTTTCCTGAATTTAAAGAAAGCCCGTTAAAGATGCTTGATGAATGTAGTTATGTAAACATAACGAAGAAGATTAAAGCAAGAGAAGAAAGATTTGTTCAAACAAGCCTTCTAAAATGGAAAGAATAGCCCGGCGCGGATTTCCGTCAAAGGAATAACTTCTTCTAAACTTCCCGAGGAAGTTCATTTCGAACCGCGGTCGCCGGGTCTCTTCCATCATTGCGGAGCTCAGCGCTTTGAACTGATGTCCAAAGCCCGACATGCTTGACCACTACACCACCGGGCTGTGGTTATTAAATAAATGTTACATGATTTTTAAATTTCTTGTTGTATAAATCTGCTTGTTGAGAATGTCATTTATTTAGCTTTTCGATTCTATCGATTTGCACTTTGCATCTGTTTTACCTTTTTTAAGAATACAATATCTCTCTTCTGAATAAAGGAACCGTCGTAATTCGTAGGTTTATCGTTCTCAACCTTAGAAATCGCTTCGTCCAAAGGTAACCAAACAAGCTTAAATCCGTGACTCAATTCCTTTTCTGTAAAATTAGGTTTCCCTTTTAAGAGAATCTTACCTATGTAACAATAAGATATTTGTTTCAAATTCCATTTTGAGCGGAATTCTATAATCTTCCCCACTTCTCCGGTTATTTTAATTTTGCTTCCGACCTCTTCTAAAACTTCTCTCATTAAAGCTTTTATTCTATCTTCACCTTCATCAATGCCTCCACCAGGAAGTTTATGATAGTTATATTTTGAAACAAACAATAAAGGAACTAGACCATTCTCATCAAAAAGCACAGCTCTTGAAGCTTCTCTAATTTTCAAAACTGATTTATCTTTTGGCCATTCTTTATCTTTTATTTCTTTTAACAGTTCCATAAAATAAGAAATCTTAACTTAGCTTAAAAAACAAATTAGCAATTTGCACATAAAACCAACATTATACAAAAGGAAACATATGATCCTTACATTTCATGAACATTCTTTGAGAACTCTCATACCCTTTTGTGTTATAACAAAACATGTTCCAAGAGACTCAACTTTCTCTATGTATCCAAGTTCTCTCAATCGGTTTATACTCATTTCAGCTCCATCCAGGTTATGACTTGAAAGTTGCGTTACAAGCTCACCCTTGGTTATAAGAAGTTGTTTCGATAGTATCTCGAGTATCTTCTTGTCCGTGTCTGTCAACATGCCAACCATATTAATCTTTATGGTTACAAACTCTTAAAATACTATCTGTTTTCTAACCATCTCTGCTCTGTCCTTGCCTAAAAGGGATTCAACTATTTTCAAAGCAAATTCTATTGCTGTTCCAGGACCTTGAGATGTTATGATATTTCCATCAACAACAACTCTGTCCCCTCTGGGTTTTGGTATATCCCTTTCAAGTCCAGGGTAAACTGTTGCCTTTTTGTCTTCTAGAATACCAGCCTTTGCAAGAACCAGCGGTGAAGCACATATCGCACATACGAGCTTGCCCTGAGAATGAAAATCTCTGATCATATTCAGAATCTTTTGTGACTGACCAAGGTTTTTGTATCCCGGGTCTCCTCCTGGAAGAACAAGAGCATCAAATTCATCAGGATTAACATCATCCATCTTTGCATCAGCAATTATCTTCACGTTTCTAGAACCTCTAACCATGGTTCCCGGTAGACCAGCCATGACAACATCTAGACCAGCCCTTCTCAAAACATCAACGATTGCTATTGCTTCTATTTCTTCAAAACCATCAGCTAACGGGACTAAAACTTTCATGATTCACCTCCTAAAACCTTAGCTATTTCTTCACCGAACATTCGAGCAGCTGCGGGCCCTGAAGCCGTGATTATTCTCCCATCTCTTGAAACCTGATCTCCCGTGTATATGCCTCCCTTGCTCTGTATGTTATCCTTTTCACTTGGGAAGGATGTTACATTCTTGTTTTCCAATATACCAGCATTTGCAAGGATGCTTGGAGCTATACATATAGCACCAACAACCTTTCCTGAATTGTAAGCATCTCTTGCTATAGACAATGCCTTTTCGTTGTTGAAATACTCGGCTGCACCTGTTCCTCCAACAAAGACCACAGCATCAAAGTCAGATACGTTAACATCATCAAGTGTTTTTTCTGCTATTGCAGAACCGCCAAGCATGCCTTTTATCTCACCTGCTCTAGAAGATGCTGTTACAATTTGAGCTCCGTAACCTTCAAGAACTTCTTTGGTGTTAAAATACTCTTCGTCTCTGAAGTTTTCTGAAGCTATAATCATTAGAATCTTTTTGCCTTCTAACTTCAAGTTCTCACCTCCCTGCGATATACAACCTGAAATAATAATAATCAAAGTTATTATCAAACCCAAAACGGGTCTCATAATAGAAATATGAGTCCATGATTTATAAATTCATTGTTTGAAAAAACTCGCAAGTCCTGTTTGTTTTCCAGAAGATTCGAGCTCTTTTAGCTTATTTATAACATTCTCTATTCTTTCTCTGGAAAAACCGTGTTTCTCAACCAGAAGTTCTATGAGCTTATCCTCCTGAAGAGGATTTTTCTTTATTTCAACATCTGATACTGGAGGATTCTTAAAAAAGTTAAAAATATCTTCAGGGGTTATATCAAACTCCCATTTCAGATCCTTCATAATATTGTCTAAGGTTTGTTTCTCTTTAACAAGTTTAAGAGCGGTTTTTGGACCTATACCCTTAACTCCGCCAGGATTGTAGTCCGTACCGATGAGAATTCCAAGAATTATAAGCTGATCGTGTGTTATATCGAGTTTTGAAAGAACATCATCAAGCTCAATGATCTCTGGTTTTACATTTATGTATTTTTCTTTTCTCGGAACCTTTCTT
>CAYPCO010000034.1:0-5795 GCA_964409265.1 uncultured archaeon
CTTTACCGGTCCTATAAGTTAATATGCCATCCATTGGAATTGTGGGCTACGGAGCATATATCCCCAGACTCAGAATTAAAGCTGAAGAAATAGCCAGGGTTTGGGGATCAGATAAAGAATCCCTGAAGAAGATAACTCAAGAAAAGAGTGTCCCGGACATTGATGAGGACACAGTAACTATGGCGGTAGAAGCAAGCCGACAGGCACTTTTACGTGCAGGGATAGACCCAAAGGAAATAGGTGCTATCTATGTTGGTTCTGAATCTCATCCTTATGTCGTCAAACCAACAGCATCTATAGTAGCTGAAGCAATAGATGCAACGCCTGTTATGACAGCAGCCGACCTCGAATTTGCATGCAAAGCAGGAACAGCAGGAATACAAGCTGTTTACGGTCTTGTATACGCAGGTAAAATCAAATACGGTCTTGCGATAGGAAGCGACACAGCACAGGGAAGACCTGGAGATGCCTTGGAATACACAGCGGCGGCTGGTGCTGCTGCATATATTGTAGGATCCAAAGACATTATAGCCGAGATAGAAGAAACATATTCCTTTACAACAGATACACCTGACTTCTGGAGAAGAGAGGGTGAGTCATTTCCAAGACATGCTGGTAGATTCACAGGTGACCCCTCATACTTTAAACATGTTATCTCAGCAACAAAAGGTCTTTTAGAAAAGACAGGTTTTGCTATTGATGACTTCAATTATTTTGTTTTCCATCAACCAAACGCAAAATTCCCGCTCACAGTTGCAAAGATACTTGGCATAGACAAAGAAAAAGTCATACCAGGTCTTGTTGTCCCCTATATAGGCAACACCTATTCTGGTTCAAGTCTTATAGGTCTTGCTGCTGTTCTTGATAAGGCAAAACCGGGGGAAAGAATACTTATAACATCCTATGGTTCTGGGGCAGGTTCAGATTCATTCTCGATACTCGTAAAAGATCTTATAGAGGAAAAAAGAGACCTTGGAAAAAAGGTAGAAGATATGATCAAAAACAAGACTTATATAGATTACGCAACCTATGTGAAATACAGAAGAAAATTAAAAGGTATTGGTGAATGATATGTTTGAATACATGAAGCCAAAAAGAGACGTTGCAATAATAGGTATTGGATGCACAAAATTTGGTGAATTATGGGATAAAGGTCTTAAAGAACTTGTAGTTGAGGCTGGCGTAAAAGCTGTAGAGGATGCCGGTATAACAGGAAACGAGCTACAACTTCTTATAGGAGGTAACATGTCTGGAGGTATGTTTGCTGGTCAGGAGCATATGGGAGCCTTACTTGCAGATTATCTTGGTCTGAACCATATACCTGCCATAAGAACAGAAGCAGCATGTGCAAGCTCCAGCGTTGGTTTAAGAATAGGATATCTTGCCGTTGCTTCAGGTCTTTACGATTTTGTTGCTGTTGGTGGTGTTGAGAAAATGACAGATGTTTATGGTTCTCATGCAACAACCGCTCTTGCTGGAGCAATGGATCAAGAGAGTGAGGCAACCATAGGTTTGACTTTTCCTGGTGTTTATGCTTTGATTGCAAGAAGACACATGCATGAATATGGAACAACTCGAGAGCAACTTGCCATGGTTAGTGTAAAAAATCATAAGAATGCTCTAAACAATCCTGTAGCACATTTTCATAAGAGTGTTACAATTGAGGAGGTCATGAATTCACCACTGATAGCAGATCCGTTAAGACTTCTGGACTGTTCACCAATCACAGACGGTGCAGCAGCCGTTATACTTGCACCGGCAGAGATCGCAAAGAAATACACAGACACACCTGTATATATAAAAGCTTCTGCTCAGGCTTCAGACACTTTAAGCATAGCAGCAAGAAAGGATATATGCACATTGGAAGCAACACGAACAGCTGCTGAAAGAGCGTACAAACAAGCGGGTGTGAAACCAGAAGATATAGATCTTGCAGAAGTTCATGATTGTTTTACCATAAATGAGATAATAGCATATGAAGACCTAGGTTTCTGCAAAAAAGGCGAGGGTGGTAAGTTCATAGAGGAAGGTATGAGTGAGATAGGAGGTAAAATACCTGTTAATCCTTCTGGTGGTTTAAAGGCTAAAGGCCATCCTGTTGGAGCCACAGGTGTAGCTCAGATAGTCGAGGTGGTCGAACAGCTGAGAGGCGAGGCAGGTAAAAGACAAGTCTCTGGAGCAGAGATAGGTTTAGCACACAATGTTGGTGGTTCAGGAGCAACTGTTGTTATACATATCTTAAGCAGGTGATAGGTATGGAATACGCCGTCCCATTCCATTGGAGAAGGTTCAAGGAAAGGTATCACCTTATAGGCTCGGTGTGTGAAAATTGTGGAAGTTATTTCTATCCGAAAAGATCTATATGTCCAAAATGCAGAAGAAAGGGTAAGCTTAAAGATTACAAATTCTCAGGTAAAGGTAGAATATATTCCTATACTGTGATAAGAGTCCCGCCCAGTGGTTTTGACGAATATGTTCCTTATGTGGTTGCCATAGTAGAGCTTGAAGAAGGATGTAAGATTGCTTCACAGATAGTTGATTGTGATCCTGAAGATGTAAAGATAGGTATGCCTGTAAAGGCATGCTTCAGAAAGATTAGAGAAGAAAACAAGTCGGGTATAATTCTTTATGGATTCAAATTCAGACCTGAATGAGCATAATCGAATAAAAAACTAACTTCTAAAATACTAAAATGGTTTACAAGCTTAATTGGAAAAACAGGCATTTTATTCATGATCTAATTGTTGACGCAATTTTTAACGAACCCGGAATAATAAACCTTTATGGTGTTGAAATGAAGGAAAGAGAGCCATGTTATGAATTTAATGGTTGCTTGTGGGTTAAACCAGACCTTCTTTTCCAGACATCCGAAGGTATATACGTTGTTGAGGTAAAAACCTCAATAAAAACAAGCACAGCGAAGAAAAAGGCAAGTCCCCAGTATAGAAAACTAAAGAAGATACTAAGTTTTGAAACAGATAATGGTTTTGAAGCTGTGTTCAGGTTGGTTCATCCCACAAAAGAGGTTTATGATATGAAAGCCCTTCTAAAATATCTCCACTATGAAGATTGGAAGATTAAACCCTTATAAGAAAATCCATATCCAATCTGTTTAAAATTGGTTGAAAGATCTTTGCAAAGGAAAGTACTAATTCGATCTGAGGATTTTCAAGTCCTTTGAAAACCTTTCTTAATAACATACCCGCTTGTATCCTCACACCAAGAATGCCTTTCCATGAATCCTCGTATCTCTTTAAAAACGCTTCACTGAAGTTATTGTAATCAAAAGCCATCTTAACTGTTTTTGCAGCGATTCTCGCACAAAGAAGACCATAAACTATCCCGCCGCCGGACCAAGGTTTTACTTGGGCTGCTGCATCTCCAACAAGCAGAACCCTTTCAAAAAATGTCTTTCTGGGACCTAAAGGTATAGGACCACCACCGGGCTGATAGTCTCTAAGATCAAAGAAGTTTTCGAGGTCTTTAAATCTTGGTTTTTCGGACCACATACCATATTCGGTTTTTTTACCACGTGGAATCATCCATAGAAACCCTTCTGGTGCAACACTCTTATCTATCCATATCCTAACCCAAGGGGACTTAATTTTTTCATTTACTAAAGCTGTTATTCCAGTAAGAATCTCCTTAGGTTGAGAACCAAGACTTTTCCCAACCACAGAATAGGGTCCATCACAGCCAAGGAGAAGCTTCGATTCGAATATGCCTTTATTTGTTTCAACCTTTACGGTATCTTCAACAAAGATATCTTCAACTTTTGTTCCGAGTCTCACATCGATTCCTTTAGAAAGATATCTATCAAACCCTTCTCTATCTATCACATACGCTGCTACACCTTTCTTTTTCATGAGTATCTTCGTTCTAAACGGACCGTGTAAAATACAGCCATTAACCGTGTGTTCTACAAAACTCTCTTTAACATCCATAAAAAGATTCAGAGCAGTAGATACTAAACCAGAGCATTGCACAGGTTTCCCTATCACTTCGTGTTCTTCAAGAACAACAACATTTAGACCAAAGGATTTTATTAATCTTGCAGCATACAAACCAATCGGCCCGGCACCAACGATTATAACATCATGCATTTTAATTTTTGATTCCAAAAATAAACATAAATACTTTAATTAATTTTACAATAATTTACGATATTGGTGTGGTGAGTAGATGTCTAAAGTAAAGAAATCAAACTACAAAATACTGCTTTTAGTACCTATTGTTTTGCTTTTGCTTTCCGCAGTATTTCTTATCAACAGCTATCTTCAGACAGGTGAATGGTTTAAAAGATCCATAGAGCTCAAGGGAGGAGCGCTTATAACTATTCATGTAGACAAACCCGTTCAATTGGAGACACTCGAAGATATGTTGTCTCCTCTCGGAGATTTTGTCTTGAAGGAAACCAGAGGCATATCAGGATATAGAATCCTTATAGAGGCTGGAAGTGATGTAAATGTCACAGAGATTATTAGAACTCTGCAAGAGGGTGGTTTAAAGATAAAGAGCTATTCATCTGAAACCATAGGACCTGCTCTTGGTGAATCCTTTTGGTATCAAGCTCAACTTGCGATAGTGGTTGCATTCATTCTTATGGGTGTGATAGTATTCGCAATCTTCAGAACAATCGTTCCATCTGTTGCTGTCATACTTGCAGCTCTATCAGATATAGTCGTAACACTCGCATTCATGCAAATCTTAGGAATATCTCTATCTCTTGCAGGTATAGCAGCTCTTCTTATGCTTATAGGTTATTCTATAGATACAGATATACTCTTAACTACAAGAACGATAAGGATACATGAGAAAGATGTTCTGCACAGAATAAAGGATGCATTTAGAACAGGCATAACCATGACAGGAACAACCATGGCAGCCCTTATTTCCGTGTTGATTTTTTCAACATCATCTGTTCTTACACAGATAGCAACGGTTCTCCTGATTGGTCTTGGTATAGACCTTATAAACACATGGTTACAAAATGCAACCATATTAAGATGGTATTGTGAATCAAGAGGGATATAGTGCTCAAGTATTGGAGAGTGTTAATGCTTGCAGTAATTGTGTTTGGTGCAATCTTAGCTATAGGTTTTAAGGTTTATCCTTATGGAAGAAATGTTGTCGAAATAGTCTATATCTCGAAAGAATCACCAGCAAAAGGTATTTTGCAGGAAGGTATGTTTATATCTCATATTAATGGAACAAAGATTTCCAGCGCAGATGAATGGAATAACATCGTTAGAAATCTCAAAGGTACGGTTAAAATAGTCGCAAATGGTAAAGAATACGTTTTTGATGTTAATGACACGATCGGTATAGATGTCATGGATATTGAGAGAACCAATCTTGATTTCGGTCTTGATCTTAAGGGAGGAACTAGAATAATTCTGAAACCATTAGGTAATGTAACCAAGGAAGATATAGATCAGATTATAGCGACACTTCAAACAAGAGCTAACATATACGGACTAAAAGAGATAAGATTCTATCCTGTTCGTGGCTCGGATGGTTATTACATACAGATAGAGGCTGCTGGTATAAGAAGAGAGATAATTGACGAAATTCTATCCAAACAGGGAAGATTCGAGGCAAAGGTATCAAAGCCTGTCGATATTTCAGGTGGTAAAGGTGTGATTCAGCTCGGAGAAAAAAGCTTTTCCTTAGAGATTATAAACGAGACCACCGTGAGAATAGATGATATGAGCGTGGATGTAAACGACACGTTTACGTTAGATGGTATTGATTTTGAGCTTGTGAACATAACTAATACAAAAGTGATATTTCTT
>CAYPCO010000035.1:0-5570 GCA_964409265.1 uncultured archaeon
TCTTGATTTGATTCCAACCATTTGATTGGTCAACTTCATAAATATCTTGAAGAGTGCATGGATTTGAAGCTGTACACTTATTTCCATCACTAACTATAGTTATAGTGTCACTCTTTGAATCATAAGAAATTATTCGTTCTATTTTTTTGATTGGACATTGGACCGAAATTGAAAATTCTTTAGATACCCTGCTTCCCTTACTATTTTTTGCTAATAGAATCAGAGTGAAGTTTCCACAAGAAGTTGCATTTAAATCCCATTTTACAATAATTGTTTCATTCTCTGCTATTTTCCAAACTAGTTTTTCTGTTCTATCTAAAATTTTAATGTCAAATGGTGTGTTTAAAGTGATAGATACATTTGTTGAATTTCCGTAAAGAGATGTCACAAAGACCTTTACTTTAAATTCTTCTGTTTGGTTGATTATATCAGGAGCCTTGATTTTCAGGATTTTAATTTCTGGTTTCACTACGTTTTTTGAAACACCCTCTATAACATTGATTGTTTCTGTTTTTGATATACTTAAATTATCGGAGAAGGCAATTACTATTATCTCTTTTTCGCCCAGGTTTGCATTTAATGTAGAAACTAAGACTTCATTTCTGCAGGAATCGGTAACATTACATACTATTGTTGTATTTCCAAAAATCAGTTCAAAATCATCCGGTAAAATCAAATTTAATGTGATATTTGTTATGTTGGATCCAACAACTCCAAAGTTGATTGTAAAATTCTCTCCTCGTGCGATACTTTCTGGTGTTAGAAGATCTATCTCGATTTCTGGCTTCTTTGGTTTCTCTTCTGATATAATAATTGTTTTTTGTGACGGATTAAGATATAGAGAATCATTTCCGTTAAAAACTGCTTTTATTGTGTGGTTATCCTTCGTAAGATTTTCTGGTTTATAAAAAACCTCGACCACACCTTCAGAGTCTGTAATATTCTTGCCAAGTGATACATTGTCGAACGAAAGTTCTATAATCTGGTCTTTCAACAAAGTCCCATTATCCATTGAGAGCTTTGCTTTGATTAAAAATTCTGAATTGTTTTTGTTCATCTCGAGTTGCAAAAATGTATCAGCCCATATTTCTATTTGTTTTGTTTCGGTGATAACGCATGTATTCGTCGAAATGTTTTCAGGTTTTATTATCATGCCTGTGAAGTTGCTATTGTTTGTTATGTTTATTGTCTGTGCAACTACAATTGTTGATACCAAAACCAGAAACAGTGTTGATATGATAAGTTCACTCTGACCGAGCTTTGATTTTGTTCTTTTTATAATAAAAATTGCTGTTGTAGTGAAAGCAACCAGTATATAAAAGGGTAACAAAACTGTAGCAGATATAAATGATGTTAGGAACATGCCAACTCCAAATAGGATTATCAGCGATATTAGAAATACAAGCGAAGTTACAATGAAATCTACCTGCTCTACTTGAGACTTTCTGTACTTTTCTACTGCTATTATTTTTTTATCCATTACAGCTCACCAAGACTGTTATTCTACCAAGACCCAAGTCTGTTTCCTGAGAAACGCTTACATTAACTTCTGCTACACAAAAACTGCCAGGCTTTATACTTTTGCAGTTATCGTTTTCGGAAAGTATTTCAAAACCTTTTGGAAGGTTCCATTTAATATGAACATTTTTCGCTTCTATTGTTCCTAAGTTTGTTATTTTTGCTTTAACTACAGAAACATAACCCCTCACAAACTTATCTGGAGAGATAACCTCCACTGAAAGTTCTGGTTTTTCTGAAACCTTTGGTTCTGTTATATTAGGCTCAGTTGTATTTATTTTAGGTTGTTCGGTTTCATTCGATTCTTGGTGTGATGATGTATGGTTTGTTTCGTTGAGAAAGTAAGTTTCATTTGTAATGGATAGGTTATCACCAGTTGAGTTGGAAAAAGTTTCATTAAAAACCAAATCTAATGTTTCATTTGTAAGTGTCACATAGCCTTCAATTGTTTTTGTTATATTGTCTGTGGTATTTGTGGTGTTTTGTGCCACTATTATTGCAACTGGAATGGCTATCATGAACAGGACAGCACTAAGTATTTGAATTTGACCTGCCCCGGACTTCATGTTATGGCTTTTAAACCATCTAAGTTGGAGCGGTTTTGATGGTATTTTCATAGTAGGATTTCGAGGTATATCCATTAATTTCCTTTTCATAAAACTCGACCCACGAGTAAGGGTTGTATAATCAATGTATAGCACAATTAGTTATGATGCTGTCGAAGTATATATATCATATAATTAATTAAAATAAAAGGTTTTGAGCTGTCGGCCGACAAAAAATTTCGTCAAATCACTTAACTTTCCGTATCTTTCAAAAAAATTAACAACTTTCAAATTCTATGAGTCTCTTAGAACTCAACAACGAAACCTTTATATTGTCGGCCGACATAATAAAATCATGATTCCCTTTGGTAACAAAAACGAAGAGAGAAAAAAGATGTTAAACTCTCTGATGATTTTAAGAACCAAACTTCAAAAAGCCCCCATTGGCTCTGGTTCTGCTGATGAGGTTATATATGCTCTTGAGAGTAAAATGGACGACATTCTTATAAGATTAAGAGAACTCGAAAAAAAGATAGAGATGATAAAAAGAGAAAGGATAGAAGAGATAATTGAGGAAGAAAAATGCGCTGTTGAGGAAAAACCGGAAAGCGTTAGAACCATAAAAGTTAAGAACATGATAAAGTCCTTACTAGAGCAGCATGGAAAGCTCACAGCCGAAGAACTTGGGAAGCTTATAAATCTATCAAGAACGAGATGTAGTGAGTATTTGAAAGATATGGAAAGAAAAGGTATATTAAAATCTTCGACGGTTCGACGAAAGAGATTTTACGAGCTTAAAAAAATATGATGCTTTCATATAAAAACAAGCAACATGCGAAACTGTCTAAAAATTTCGAAAGAAATTTATTTAACCACAAGAAATAACCATGAAAAATTTTCTCATCATCTACACCCTTAGTATAATTATCATTCTACTTTTGGCATACTATTCTTATTTACCGATAAACTATACAGGAGAGGTCATTATAAGATCTGTGACAACCGACAAGGATGTTTATCATTCGGGTGATGAGATGAAAATAAATGTTTTTTTGAACGAACACAAAAATACCCTTACACTTATGGTTAATGGTATCAAAGATAAATATGGTGAATTCAAGGTAGCAAGAAGTTATATGGTTTCTCCAAATGAGAAGTGGAAGAATATCACGATCGCACTGCCTTCGTGTTATGGATGTTCTGGAGTTTCACCTGGCAATTATACGATATATATAATCCTTTTTTCTGGTGATAGATTAATTGATAGTTTTACCAAACAAATAACACTTGAAAAATAATTTAAACCACTCTCATCAAAAATTAAACTATGAACAAGGGTTTGATTATTTCTATAATGGTCATTTTAATAACATTGCCTCTTATCGCTGCGATTGAAGAAACACCATCGTTTGAATCAACCATTTCTTCTGTCACTAATAAAACCTTTATCGGTAAGACTGTTACAGAGATGGTTGTAGAAAAGTGTGGTTGTAACTATGATGGTGTATGTGATGAAGATGAGTGCACAACATGTAAGGATTGTTTGAAGATCATAAAACCAGTCGAAGAAGTAAATAGAATAACAAAAACTGTTCAGGTTGCATGTGTTGTTAATGAAGATCTTATGAAAGAGGTTGATAAACTCGTTCTTGAACTTCAACATGCCGAAGAACTGGGTGATTATGAAACCGCAGAACAGATCAAAAACGAGATTCAGATACTAAAAGAAAAGATAGAGGAGGAGAACGAAAAATGTAACTCTGCAGAAGCCGTTGGTAGTGAATCTGGTGTTGTCCGTGTTGTTGTTGATAAATGCGTGGAAATGAAAAAAACAACCGAGAAAATCGAATACTACCAGAGTTTATTAGAACTTGATGATGAAACCTTGAATGAAAAGGGACTCACCAGAGAGGAGATAGAAAAAATAATAGATGAGTTGAAAGAAAACCTAGAAGACCTTAAAGACGTATGTAAAGTATCGAGTGGTGATGAGGTAGAACCTGTTCCCATGTCAAATATCTCGACAACATTGTTAGAAATATCGAAACCCGTCGCTCCTGAATCTGGTGAAGAAATAGTCGAATACTATCAAAGTAAAGTAAGTAAGATAATATCCGATAAAAAGGAAGGTATAGAGAAGAAGATAGAGGAACTTAAAAATCTCAGAGATGAGATAGATGAAATGATAACAAAGTTGATAGAGATGCTGGATCAAATAAGATCAGAAGAGATCGAGCCCTTAGTTGATAAGATTGAGATAAAGCCGAATCGCATAGTAGCAGGAAGTGTGTCTGTTGAAACTAAAAACAAGACAATAGTGGCAAAAATAGGCAAAAGGAATCTTGAGATAAAACCTGAGGAATCGGAGGTTATTATAAGGGATGGCGAGATTCAGACAAAGACTAAAGGCGTCACCATAAGGAATAACACATTAATTGTTGATGGTGTTGAAGTAAAAATCAATCCTGCGGACGCGGTAAAGAAACTTGGTGTTGAGCCTGAAGAGGTTGAGCTTGAGAAAGAAGGTGATAAACTCGTTTATAAAGTAAAAAAAACTGAGGAAAGAAGATTCCTTGGTTTAATACCCGTAAACGTTGTCAGAGAAACTGTTGTGGATGCAACCACATCCGATATTATAAGTGAAAACCTGCCTTGGTGGGCATTCCTTACATTTGGTCCTTAAAACCTTTCTATAAGAATATCATCTGCATTTCTTATGGGACTTTCGAGGTCCAGAAGAGCAACTGTTCTTTCTGGTTTATACACAGATGATGTGAATATGGTTAGACACCGGTTATTATACATTTTCTCAGGTGCGTTAGGTTGATGTGACCTTATTAATACGTTCATACCTAAAGAACCCATAACTCTTTCAAAGTAGTCTTGACCAAAGAGTGGTCTTCCTCCTCTCATTCCAAAAAATTCTCCTCGGTTATTTGAAAAATCTCCCCATACAATCTTATACCAGTTATCATCACCAAGTCTTATTTTGTTGATATCGGAGAGTTCATTCACATCGGGTAGTGCACCATGCAGGGCTATCACTCCATTGTATGAGAAAACAGCCAGTGGAAGTTCTTTAAAGATGTTTGTATAATAACTGGATTCTTCTGATGAAAGACCTTCCCAAAAATCAGCCGGATAGAACCTAACAATAGAATATGCTTCATGATTTCCCATAAGAAGAAACACTCTTTCAGGATAATCTTCCTTTAGTCTTAAAAGAAAATCTATATTTTCCTTACTTTTAGGACCTCTATCTACGTAATCTCCTAAAAATATCAAAATGGTTTTTTCATCAAGATATTTTTTTACAACCCATTGAGATGCCTCCAGATCACCATGTGTATCTCCAACAAAAACTGCTCTTCCCTTTGTTGGAAGTTCCACGAGTTTTTTATGCATGTGCCCCCGGAGGGATTTTCGGCAAGTTTCTTTCGATCAAACCTTTCTTGAGGAAGCGTTAGCTCCTGTAAAGAAAGGTTTGTTTCGAACCCTCGACCTACG
>CAYPCO010000036.1:0-5535 GCA_964409265.1 uncultured archaeon
TATGAGCTCCTCGACCACCTTCTGCACGTAGTGTGGATCTTTCTTGTTTAATCTTTTAAGTTTACTACACAGTTCACATTTGATATGATAGATGAAGTGTCATCCATTTTTTCACCGTTAAATTCTTTGGCATTTTAAAGTAAGAAATAAAAATTACACTTTCTTAACCCCGTCCCTATCAAGAGATACATCCAAAACCCAGATACCTTCATCCTTCCATTTTTTCTTTATTTTTTCTGATACCTCGGGATCAAAACATATAGCTATTCCACAATCCCCTCCACCAGCGCCGGAAAGCTTTCCTGCTCCGCCCAAGGAATTGGCTGTATCGCTCAACTTTCGAAGCTCCGGGGTTTCTATAAAAACTCCCGACCTCTCTCCCAGTTCTCTTAAATAATCCTCATTCTTTCTTATCAACTCCAGAATTCTCTCCCGGTTCTGCTCTTTCCACACCTTTATTAATTCTTCCACAAGGTCTGCTATGTTCTTGTATATTCTTTTTTTCTCCTCTGGATTCTCCTTAGCCCATTCGTTCACCTGTTTGACCAAAATAGTCGTGGAAGCAGACTTCCCTGTCCAACCAACCAAAAGATCAAAACCCTCGGGAATCTCCAGAGGTGTGACCTCGAAACCGGGCCATTCGGACTTAACAATATCTTGGATATCCCTCCCAGCATCAAATTGTTTGATTAGCCAGTCTGGATCGAATCTGCGATAAACAAATATCCCACCGTAAGTGGAAGCCGCGACATCAAAACCAGACCCGATCTTGCCTTGAGCAAAATAATGAGCAATGACCGAGAGCTTGTAGATGATATCCTTGGTTTCTCTGGTTTGTATATTCCAACCGTTCAGAGCCAAAAGGCCAGCAACAGTTGCAACAACACTTGCTGCTGATGAACCAAAACCGATTTTTTTCTTCTCTCCATTCACCTCTACTTGTGATAACTCACCCCATGATCTTATCCGGAAAGGTTTCCATTCCTTCAAAAATCCCAAAGCCGCCTCTATGGCAGCTTTCATAAAAATTAATCTGTCCTCTTCCTCTGGTTTTGCATTCTTCCATTCTAAATTTTTTCCGTCAAAAACACCTTCCACTTCCTGGATTCCAAAATCCTCCACTGAGATCAGAATCCTTGGATGTTCCTCTATCTCAACCCAAACTCTCTTGTTAACGGCAGCCACAATTCCAGGATTCCCCACGTCCAGAACAGCCCATTCACCTGCAATAAAAAGCTTTCCAGGGGCAGATATCTTAAATTTTTTACAGAACAATTGTTTCACCTCTTTTATTAATCAATAATTTAACTACTTTATAATTTATCATATTTTTAAAAATATCATATTGAGATAGAAACATTCTATTTACAATTTTTTTAAGTTCGATTATTTCTTTTTCTTTAAATATTTCAGTTTCATATCCCAATGGATGTTCCACACTGGTAACTTTCAATTCTTTAATATAGTTATAAAAATCGATGAAATTTTTTCTAAAAATTTTTACACCAAAAAAATAAGGATGAATATACATAGGTGATGACGGTTCTAGAGGAACTATATTTATTTTGTTTATGACTTTGTATGTATTTCTCAAATATTTTGCTAATTTTATGGTTGCTCTAACATCTTTAATATTTTCTTTAGGAAGACCAACGGTGTAGTAAAGAGTAAGGTTTATGTTTTTTTCTTTTATATTTTTAACAGTTTTAATAAGCGTTTCGTTTGTATAAAATAGTCCTTTATTAATCTTTCTTATGTTTTCAGAACCAGACTCGGGTGTTAGTTTAATTGATGAGACATCTAAATTAAGAGATTTGGAAAATTCTTGTAGAAATTTTTTAGAAGGTATTCTCCAACAACTAAAATTTAAACCTATATCAAGTCCCTCTTTTCTAATATTCTTTAAAAGTTTTGTATAGTAGTCGTATTCGATTGGTTTCGTATCAAAACTTATATAAAAATTCTTTATTCCTTTTTGATATAATAAATTCATGTCTTCAAGAACGCATTTCATATTTCTAAAAGATGGTTTATGTCTTCTGTATATTTTTTCGAATGCTATTTTACTACCGCCACAATAACTACAATTTAGCGAACATCCACGACCAATAAATACGTACCAAATATTTTTAATGGTTTTTCTAGTATCTACATAGTAGTCATGAGGTGAGCGTACAGAATATTTTACATATTCTTTCCAATGGATAATTTTTTCTATATTAGAAAAATGAAAATTATTTAAATTTTCTTTACTTGCAATATAAGATATTTTGTTACTTTTTATTATATGTTTACTCTTTCTATATGAAAAGTTTGGAACGTTTTTATAATCTTTTTTCTTTATTTTTTTCATGAGAACTAAAAGTGGTTTTTCAGCGTCGCCTTTTATTATCCCATCAACAAATGGGAATTTCTCCAAAATTTCTTTATGAAAAAATGAAGCTGTATGCCCACCCAGAATAACTTTTGCACCTGTTACATTTTTTATAATTCTAGCAATTCTTAATGCATCAACAGAATGTATATACCAATGCAGATTTATAGCAACTACTTTTATTTCTTTGTTTTTTATGAATTTTACAATAGAAAATTTTTTATTTAACTTTTTTTCTAGACCAACACTCAGTATTTTAGATGAAAATCCGTTTTTTTCTAAAAAATCTGATATTCCAACTATACCTAGTGGAATTTGTATGTAATTATTTGAGTTCCTCAAATCTAAAGACGGACTAACAAAAAGACAATCAATGGTTTCCATAATAAAAGATTAATAATTAAATCAAAATTAAATTCATTCCCTCCTCACTCCCTCAACTCCGAGCTTAACCTCCCAGGGTTCGTACCCGGTTTCTTTAATGACCTCCTTCAACCTTTCCTTATCTTCATGGTATGCCAAGAGAATTCCTCCACCACACGCTCCACAAAGCTTTGCGGCACCACCCAGAGAAACAATTTTCTCTATAACCTCATCTGCCTCGGGAATAGATAATCCCAAGTCCGAGAGGTTCTTCCATGCCAGGTTTATCAATTCCTTAACCCTTTGAAAATCACTTTCCCTCAGGGCTTTCCTCATTTCCCAGGTCGCCTTTCCTATGGCCTTTATCCTGGGTTCCCGGAATTCTGGATCCAAATCCCCGATCATCTGAACAAGCTCGCCTGTGGATTTTTCCGGGGGTTTGATGTATGCCAGGACAAAATTCTCAAGTGGATAAGGAATTTCCTTTTTGAGAGGTTCTATCCTCGGGGGATTTCCCTTCTCAAACCAGATCAACCCTCCAAAGCAACAGGTCGAATTATCCCCGCCAGAAGGGGTTCCATGAGCGAATTTCTCTATCTCATAGGCGAGTTCGTTTATTTTTTCCCTCCCAAGCTCCAGATCGAAAACCTCGGAAACCGTTTTCACCAAACCAACAGCATAAGCAGCTGAGTATCCAAGACCGGCTCCCCTCGGAAGGTCGGTTTCTATCCGAAGGTTCAGACCTTCCTGAACCCCGAATTTATTGAAAAGGAAACCCAATGCTGCCTTGGCGAAGTTTTTTCCATAGGTGAATTTCACCACATCCGAGAAGTTTCCCTTTTCCTTACATTCTTCCCAGAGTTGGGAAGCTTTTTTCCCGAAGTCCTTCACACCTTCTATACTCCATTCCAGAATATCCTTTCCGTCCTCAATCCTTATGCCATCTCCCTTCTCAGCATGAATGAAAATCCTCTTCCCAACACTTGCCAGAATTGCCGGTTCCCCGTAAACAACAGCATGCTCTCCAATCAGATGAACCTTCCCAGGAACAGAAACGGTGAGCATGGTTGATTTTTATGGTTTTGTTTTTATAAATTTTGTAATCTATATAGACAATGTTTATGAGTTAAATATTTAAATGTTTCTACTCATAAATAGTTAAAAAGTGGTCTTTATGACCAGAATCAAAGTTGTTGGATGGGATGCTGACAGGGTTTTATACCTGGGTTTCTTCACAAGCATATATACTGAGTATTCGGAGTTAGACCCAAACCCTTTTATAGAGGAGTTTATCCAAAAGGGCTGGTTCTCTCCTGATGATGTTGAAAGATGGATGAAGGAATACAATCATGGCAAACCCATTCAAAGAATTTCTGATGTTGCCAACATGCTTACAGATTTCCTTTACAAAATGAGAAGAGACGGAAAATCAATAATCACAAAGCAGCAAGCCATTGAAGGAAAGCAATATCTTCTGAAGGGGTTGAGAATAGAAGATATAGTAAGGATTTCCTCTTCCATTGAACACAGTCCGGGAGCAGAAGAAGCAATTCAGACCTTTAGAGAACATGGTCTTGTTCAGACCCTTTACAGCGATAGTTTAGGACCTCATATAACCTATCAAAAGCTAAAACTTGGAATGAACTCTGGTAAAGGAGTTCCTCCTATAATTGAACTTCCAGACGGAACAGAGACCGAGTACCAAGATTCTCATCTGGATATACCTGACGCAAAACTAACAGGCAGGGTTTTACCCTTTAAAAAGGTTAATGAATTTTTCGCATATCTCCAAAAACTTGAAATTCCTCTTTCAGACGTTGCTGTGATTGATGATTCCGGGGCGAATATAGAAACTCTGTTAAAGCCTGTTCAAGAATCCGGGGGCTTAGCAATAGGATACAATCCAACCGGTGCTCACAGAGAAAGTTTCTATAAACATTCAATCCCTGTTTTAAAAGGCTTGGACCTTCGGGTATTTGCCGAGATAGTTTTGGATCCGAGAGAATCCGTTATTGCTAAATACTGTGAGTGAGAAGATGAGAAAGATAAAAAGACACGAACTTTCAGGAGAGTTGAGGGATTTTTTCGATAGTGTTAGGTTTAGAGACCCTTCCTTTAAACCAACATCGTGGGGATCTGTTATCAGTATGAACCGTCTTCTTGTGGGAGAGCGATACAAAAAAGACGAGCCTCAAAGAAAAGGGCAGCTTGTCATTCCTGGTGGTGGAATCAAAGAAAACGAAGATTATGTTCAAGCCGCCATTAGAGAGGTGAAAGAGGAAACAGGAATAGATGCTAATTTTTTCCCTGCAAAGAGAATAAAGCTCTACAAACTGGTGGAAAGATTCACAGGTGATATTTTTCACTACGTTTTAAGAGAGGACGATAAACTTCTATCCGTGATAAACCCACAGGATGGAAAAATATACCTTCGTTATAAAGACACAGGAAAAAACTATGCCTGCTATTTGGTTAATCTGATTCCCTCTGATCCATTTCAGGAGCCAAAGGAAAACCCTGAATCCGGTGTTAGAAACCCCAGATACGAACCCCTGGAGTGGGTTAAGGAAAATCTTTATTTGTTCACCCCGGCCTGTCAGATAGGGGCTGGCCTTGTTCTGGACGATTTAGGTATTTACAGATTCTTCAGGGAAGATGACTTGGTTATTGAAATGTAAACTTTAGTAATGATATTACTAAAGTATTTATAAACCATTAGAAATAAAATTTCTATATGAAGGAATTTGAAGTTTTCAATCCTTGGTGGTATACTGATAAATGGGAAAACGAGGATAGAC
>CAYPCO010000037.1:0-5445 GCA_964409265.1 uncultured archaeon
CCATAAACAGCTGCAACTGCTGTTGTATTTCCAAGTTTTACCATGGCAGAGCCGTCAGCCTGGTTTATAACACCTGCCTTGATTACAAGTGGTCTTAACTCATCCGGCTTTCTTCCGTCTATTCTCTTCATATTAACTACCTTCCTTTTCTAAGAGTTCTGCAATCATATCTGTTAATCCTTCTACGTGTGATTCTTTTTCTATGAGTTTTATCACCTTAACTATAACATCTATCTTTTCACCTTCTGCCCAAACAAGACCATTTTGACCTACGCTTATTTTACATCTTGCTTTTTCCTTGAGAAGATTTATCATAGAGCCCCGTTTTCCTATAAGTCTGGGTATTTTCACAGGGCTTATTTTCAATATCCTACCTGTCTTGAATTTCCTTGCTCTCGGATCCAACATACTCAGAGTCACAGAGACCTTTCCGACCATTGACGCAACCTTTGCATATATCATGTCACCAACATTGTATATCTTTAACGGATCAACTTTGACGGGATCTATATACTCACGAACACCTGAAAACGGGAGATATGCTATGCAAGGAGAATTTATGTCCACAAGCCAACCGTTAACCTGTAATTCTTCGATTCTTCCTATAACCATATCCCCAACTCTGGGAATGTAAACACCTGATAAAGGAATAACAGAAACTACTCTCCCTGTTATTTCTACAAGACCAAGTCTCTTCGCGTATATAGATTCACCTTCTCTAAAACAATTCTTACCGGGTATATAATCCATTGATCTTATTATTTCATCTCCAGGAATCACGAATTCCCTGTTTTTCTTCTTTAACTCGCTCATAACAACCATCATTAAAAAACATATTTATATTTGTTTCTCACTCAGAACTTTTACCTCGGCCTTACCAGAGGTCATGTTGTTAAGTTTGTCATAAACATCGCTTTGCATACCGGCAGGTATTTCTATGACAGCAACCCACCCGTCACTTTTCCATTCCTCTTTTTTGATATCAACCATGTTTCTTATCACAGAACTAACCCTTCCTGCATACTCCATAGGCACTTTCACCATTATTTCGAGTTTTTCGAACGCTATAGGTATTATCCTTTGAATTTCAGACACTACGTTCTTAACCTGATCTTTGGCTGGTCTGAACGGATCTATATTAACCCTTGCCTCCTCCATGGCTGCCATGATTCTTGTGGGTGGATGGGGAAGTTTTGTTTGTGGATTTATACCCTGCTTGGATATTATATCTGCTATCTCCTTTTTCCTTTCTTCAATCATCTCTCTCTTTTGTTCTGTAGTTATTTGAACCTCTCCATCTTTTATTATCTCTTCAGCTATCCTGAAAACATCAAGTGTTCCGAAACATCTTGTTAAATCTTGTTCAGAGACACGCTCACCTTTTCTTGCATCCTTAAATATCTCAGGTACGGCAAGAACATCATCCATAGATATGTTTTCGCCCTTTTTTATCCTCAAGGCCTTGTTGGGGTCAACCAGAATCTCAAAAATCAGATTGTTCTTAGACAACCTAGCTATAACTGCCTCATCCAGAGAAACCATAAAAATCACCTGACCTCTTTAAATGATAGTGGTTTAATACCTTCGGATGTAACAAACACACCACTTATGTTCTCTGGTTTTACGTTCTTCTCTCCAGATTTCAGACTCTTCAGAAGGAGCTCTGTTCCTTTCTTTAAATCAAGATTATCTTTATAACCTTTTGTGAGAACAGATTTCGCCTTGTCAGAACCTCTACCTATGGCTTGTGCCTTCCATTCTATCATTGTACCGGAAGGTTCTGTCTCATAAAGCTTTGGTCCTGTTTCGTCAACGCCACCTATCAAAAGACCAACACCATATGGTCTAACACCAGCATATTGTGTAACCAGATGCTTTCTATCACATATATATTTAGTTATGGAACTTACAGATATGGCTTCACCATAGGTTATTCTATTTACCTGAGCTCTGACCCTTGCTTGATCTATAAGGCTTCTAGCATCTGCCAGTGATCCTGCACTAACGGCAGCTATATGATCATCTATCTCCCATATCTTTTTGTAAGAGTTGGAAACAGCCAAAGGCATCACTGTTTTCACAGCCCCTAAAAGTACACCATCTTTTATTCTTATACCAACAGCTGTTGTTCCATTCTTTACCATCTGTCTTGCATATTCAACCTGAAGAAGTCTTCCATCTGGAGAGAAGACTACTATCGTTCTATCATAAGCCATATAATCTGGTGGTAAAGGTTGTGGCATAATTCGTCTCCAAAGGAAATTTTATTAATTATAATCATTGTTGGTTATTTAAATGTTTTTATAAGACTCCATATATTCTTTAAGACATTGATTCATTTCCTTAAATTTCCTTTCATACCTTAAGACCTTTCTTACGTGTCTTGAAGCATTTTTCACGGCTTTATGAGGATTTTTCTTGAAAAAAGTCGGCCCGACGTTGTATTTCACTTCTGTTGTTATCTTATCACCATCGTCAAGAAGAAGTGAATATGTTATACCCAACCATAAACCGAACTCTGGGTCTGGATTCTCTATCATATATTTCTTCTACACTTGAAGCTTGTCTCCTTGAAGTTTATCCTTGAAGTATTGGTATATCTTGGGAAACCTTTCCCTTAATCTTTGATATCTTTTTTCTTTACTATGAACAAGGTTCCATATCTCTAAATAAGCTCCTGCATATCTTGTACCTAGAAGACCACGTGCATACCATTGTTTAGAGACGCTTAAGGGATTCCCGCTCGACTCAACAAAGACCTTTGCTGCATAGAAATGATAATCATCAATTCCCAGCTCATCGCATATCTTCTTTATCTCATCCAGCCAAGGAAAAACAGATAAATATTCTTGGATTTCCTTGTCCTTATACCCATATGTCTTGAGGATCTTTTTCACACCCTCTCTGTCAAGTTCAAAAATCTCTTCATCAACAGATGGGTCGTTTTTTATGGAATTGTTTTTATAATGATTCCTATCTTCTTGCAGTGTATATACTTGATATGATCTGTTTGTAATAGACTCCTCTGGAAACATTCTTGCATAAAGTTTTCCTGCCTCTAAACCAGATATAAAAGAAATGGAAGCAAGGGTTAGACCTGCAACTGCTCGTTTAAGTGGTTTTTTCATAACAATCACTCGAGCTTCTCCTTGACTTCAGAATAACACTCTTCGGGTATATAATAACCGTCCCATTTTTCCAATTTTCTCCAGTCTATATCCTTGTTGCCTGGGTAATGTTTTATCATGTTTCTCACTGTTTCTGTGCTCTTGCCGATTTTTCTTCCACATATCTCAGCAACGTTCCACATCCTTGCCTCTCTTGGATCTTCTATTACAAGTTTTACCCAAGGACCTTCATAGTCTTCGCTGAATGTGTTGATGTTAAGAACATCTTCAACTTTAGACTTCATTTCATTATACATTGTGGTTATCTTGTCCTCATATGTTCTACCTATGAGTAAACCTGAAAGAAATGCCAAACCTAGCGCGGGTCCAGCAAGATATTTTACGGTCTTGTTCATACTATCACATTAATCACTATTAAGTGGTAATTAATATATAAAGTTTTCGGTTAGAGATTTTTAAGTAGTGGGTCAAAATATTTATTTATGATTTTCGATTTCCTTTACGGTCTTATAGGAGGATACTATGAGTTTCTTGACGTTGCGTTTATACTGTGCGTATCATTGATCATAGCAAAGATTATAAATATATTTCTTGATAGATTCGTTAAAGGCCTCGCAGCGAAAACCAAAACAACACTGGATGATAAGCTTGTCCATGCTGTTCACAAACCTATAGTAATAGGCGCACTGCTTGTTGGTCTATACTTTTCCTTACATTATTTAAGCATAATGAGCGGTTATGAAGTGTTGATAAACCAATCCTTTACCGTCATATTTATCCTTTTCGTTGCCTTGGTTTTGATGAGAATTGCAAACGCCTTTATTGAATGGTATAGCGAAGAGGTCTCTACAAAAACTAAAACAAAAGGTGCTGAGCAACTTGTTCCCATATTTAGAAAAATAGCATATGGGATTATAGGCGTTATAACCATACTTTGGATGCTCAATCAACTTGGAATAGAAATAACGACTCTTGTTGCAACCCTGGGTATTGGAGGTCTTGCTGTAGCTCTGGCTTTGCAGGACACGCTTAAAGAGTTCTTTGCTGGAATGTATATCATAGCTGATAGACCTATAAAGATAGGTGATTATATAGAGCTCGATTCTGGTGTAAAAGGTTACGTTGAGGATATAGGATGGAGAACCACCAAGATAAGAATGCTTGGAAATAACAGAATAATTATTCCGAACTCAAAACTATCATCAAGTATAATCACAAACTATCACGCACCTACCAAGGAGATGAGTGTGGTTGTTCCTGTAGGTGTTGCTTATCAGTCAGATCTTGATAAGGTTGAAAAGATAACCATAGATGTTGCAAAGAAGGTTTTAAAGCGTGTTGAAGGTGGTGTGGAAACATTCGAACCCTTTATAAGGTATAAGGAATTCGGTGACTCTAACATAAATTTCTCTGTTATACTAAGGGTCAAGAAGTATGTTGATAAATACAAAGTCACACATGAATTCATTAAAGCATTAAAGAAAAGGTATGATAAAGAAGGTATAGAGATCGCATGGCCTATAAGGAAAATTTATATGGCTAAGAAGAAAGTTGATTAGTTTTAACGGCTTTTAGAATCCACGGAATTAATTCCTTGGCTTTCATGTCTATTTGTCCTTTTTCACATGAGAATTCATCAAATCTTCTAATTTTATCTGGATGTATTCCTCCTCCAGAAACGAGAACCGGGACAGGATCAGGTAAGTGTCTATATCCGGAAAAGCCCGGATCACTAGCTGTTCTATGATCACACGTTATTATAATGGTTGTGTTTTTAAGATCGAGATTTTCCCTAAGCTTACCTATAACGACCTTGTCAATTCTTTCTATAAATCTCATCTTCTTTTCTGGCTTACCGTCATGTGAAAGTATATCAGTCCCGTTTATGTGAAGGAAAACGAAATCATGAGTTTTCAAAGCATCGAGCACAGCCTTAGCCTTTCCTGAAAGATTGGTCTTAGGCATGCCCGTTGCGCCATCAACTTCTATAACGTTCATACCAAGAAACATTGCAACACCCTTAGCTATAGGAATTCCTGCAACACACGCGGCCTTAAGACCGAATCTTCTTTCAAAGCTTTTAGTGGTTTTCTTTTCACCGAAATTTCTCACAATAATCGTGTTCGCAGGAAGTTTTCTTTTCTTGTTTATCGGATTACGAGATAGTATCTTATTGGCCTTATAAAGAAATTTATTTAGAACACGAGCTGTAAACTTTGCTTTTTCATTTTTTGGATCTTTAGGTATGATTTGCTTTACTGGAACGTTAGTTTTTAAGGGATCGTTGGGTTTTAGTTCAGAAGAAAGATTCTTTCCA
>CAYPCO010000038.1:0-5430 GCA_964409265.1 uncultured archaeon
TGCAGGATACGACCCAACCTACAGAAAACACATCCGAACCGAAATGTACGCCTCCACAAACATCCCATCGTTTGATATATCTCTTAAGATGGTAACAGAGAGTTATAAACCAGGAGATACAGTCAAAGCGGTTTTAAGAGTAATCAATGTTGGTGGTCCAAGGGCAAAGGTTGATGTTTTAGTAGATTATTCGATAAAAACAATGACAGGTGAAATAATTTCTGGTAAATCTGAGACTGTAGCTGTTACTGATCGAAAAGAAATGATGTTGGAACTTCCAATACCTAAGAAAACAGCACCAGGCATGTATGTGTTTGAAGCCTATGTTACATATACAGGAAGAGAGGCACTATCCGCACAAACGTTTCTCATAGAAAGCATGGGAGAACAGCATCACGAATACCCGTTCTATTTTATAATAATTTCTGCAATCATAGGTTTTATCTTGGCTTTTGTTCTTATGCTTAAAACTAAACGTTAAGTTTATTAAAGTCTTGAAAGAATCTTTTAAATAAGAACTCCATGAAGCTTGAGAGAAAAGGTCTTGTCTTAGAACCCGATGGTAAAGGCATAGGAGCGATATTCAATTGTGGTGCTGTAGAGTATAATGGTTTGGTATATCTTCTACCAAGGGTTATAAAAGATGGTTACAGAAAAACCAGTAGAGGTTTTGAAAACTATATTTCAGAAATATGGGTTGCTAAAAGCGACGATGGTGAGGTGTTCACTCTTTTGGATGAACCTATTTTGAGACCAGAAAAACCCTATAACAAATACGGCTGTGAAGATCCCAGAGTTACGAAGCTGTATGATGAGTATCTTATAACCTATACAGCTCTCTCTAGTCCAGCATTTTCCGGTCATGGTAACAGGGTAGGTCTTGCGTCTACAAAGGATTTTGTGAATCTAGAAACACATGGTACAGTAGGTCCAGATGAAAATAACAAAGATGCTGTGATATTTCCTGAATATATCAACGGAAAAATAGCCATGTTACACAGGATAGAACCGAACATACAGATAATATATTTCAACGATGTCGAAGAAATGAAGAACAATCCTGGTTCTGAATTTTGGGATAAATATATGAAAGACTTGGATAAATACACGGTACTGGAAAGGAAATATAAATGGGAATCCAAGAAAATAGGTGCTGGCCCACCACCTATAAAAACCAAAGAAGGATGGCTTCTTATATATCATGCTGTTGATAGAAACAAGGTCTATAGAGCAGGTGCAGCGTTACTTGATTTAGATGATCCACAGAAAGTTATAGCACGTTCACCCGAGCCTATACTTGAACCGGAAATGGATTATGAAAGAAAAGGAGATGTTCCAAATGTTGTCTTTCCAGAAGGGGCTGTTGTGAAAGATGGTAAACTTTTGGTATATTATGGCGCTGCTGATAAAAGATGTTGTCTAGCTACATGCGAGCTTGATAACCTTCTAGATTTTCTTTTAAAGAGAAAATCCTAACCAGCAGGTTTCTTTGTTTTTTTCTTTGGTTTTTCAACAGCTTTTTTATACTCCCTTACTGCAAGACCTAAAGATCTTGCAAGCTTTGGAAGTTTTTTCGGACCTAGAACAAGTAATGCTATGATCAAAATGACCAGAACCTCTGGTAAACCAATCATAAAAAGAAATTATACCCCGGATTTAAATACTTTATATATGAAAGATAAAGTAGTCTTTTTTTCTGTTATAGGGATTGGCATCTCTTCCGTTGTGACACAACTTGTCTTCATACGCGAATTTCTTGGTGTGTTTTTCGGTAACGAGTTAGTTTTTGGTGTAATCCTTTCTGAATGGTTATTTCTCACGGGTTTGGGATCTTATCTTGGAAGGTTATCAGAAGGTATAAAGAAGAAAACAAGACTTTTCATATCCTTGCAGATTATCTTATCAATTCTGCCATTATTTTCTATATTTCTCATTCGTGTGTTAAGGATATGGATAACCCTTCCAGGAGAAGCAGCAAATCTCGGAATAATTTTTCTTTCATCATTCCTTATACTGCTGCCTTACTGTGTTATCTCGGGATTTTTGTTAACCCTTGTGTGTTCATTCTTCCGTGGGAAAGGTCCAGAGAAAATAGGCAATGTATATTTTACTGATTCTATTGGTGATATTATCGGAGGTTTACTTTTTACATTCATACTTGTTTTCCTCATGAACTCGTTTGGAATAGTAACGGTTATTCTGCTTATTAACATATTTCTTGCCTTTCTACTATCTTGGATAGAAGACAGAAGGATGCTACCATTTATAATTTTAACCATAATAGGTTCTCTGTGGTTCGTTTCTATCAATCCTGACATATTGAGTTTAAAATTTATCTTTCCCGGACAAGAGATACTTCTCCATAAAGATTCTCCCTATGGAAGCATTGTTGTAACTCGAACAGGAACGCAGTTGAATTTTTATGAAAATGGAATTCCATGGTTTTCAACACAGGATGTGATATCTAGAGAGGAAACCGTTCATTATGCCATGGTTCAGGTTGAGAATCCAAGAAAAGTTTTACTTATATCTGGTGGGATTTCTGGAACACTTGATGAGATTCGTAAATACAGACCGGAAAGAATCGATTACGTTGAGCTCGATCCAATGGTTATTGATATAGGAAGACAGTTTCAATCAATTCCTGCAAGAGTATACATGACTGACGGTAGGTTCTTCGTTAAAAATTCAAATGAAAGATATGATGTGATCATAATAGACCTTCCAGATCCAGGAAACATTCAAATAAACAGGTTCTACACCTTGGAATTCTTCCAAGAGGTTAAGAGAATTCTCAATCCCAACGGTGTGTTGTCGCTCAGTCTATATGGAGGAGAAAATTACATGAGTGAGGAATCAAGACTCATGAATTCTATTATTTATAACACACTTAAACGTGTATTCAAAAACATTCTTGTTATCCCGGGTGAGAGAAACTATTTTTTAGCCTCAGACTCTAATCTCACATACAACATATCTGACAGGATAAAGACCCTTGAAGTGAATACAACCTATGTGAATGAAAACTACATTCAAGCAAAACTGACTCCTGACAGAGTATCGTCTTTTTTTGATTCTATTCAACCCACGGAACTTAACACTGATTTTAACCCAAAAGCATGTTTCTATTCTGTTCTTTTGTGGTTAAGACAGTTCGGGTCAATTCAAATTCTAATGATGATCGCTTTGATACCATGTGTATTTTTCCTTATCAAAAAACCAAACCCACTTGAGTTTGCTATTACTACAACAGGATTTGCTGCATCTGGATTAGAGATTGTTATTCTATTATCCTTTCAAAGCGTTTACGGATATGTTTATCACTCTGTTGGTTTACTGGTGACTTCGTTTATGATTGGTGTTACTGTGGGCAGTTATTACATGAGTGGGAGACTAAAGTATGTAGGAAAGAATTTTTTTGTTTTTTTAGAAACGTCTATATTTATACTATCTTTGACACTTACAGGATTAATTCTGCTTAAGGAATTCTATCAGACCTTCTTTATCTTTCCTCTACTAGCTTTTGTTACAGGTTTTTTAACCGGTATGGAATTCCCCCTGGCATCCAGACTTCATTTAGAGAAAAGTGTTATAAAAACCGCGGGAAACCTCTTTGCTTACGATCTTATAGGTGGATGTTTAGGAGCTTTCTTTATAGGTGTAATATTCATACCAGTCTTTGGTGTAATCTTAACGTGTGTAATTATAGGTTCTCTTAATCTGTTTTCAGGATTTTTGGTCTACAGAAGTTGATGTTCATCAAAAACAATTGCTTCGTAAACATCAACTCTTGCGGACTTCCAACAATCAGGAGGGGAAAATTGTTTCAGGCAAAGATGAGAAAGAAACTCTTCTTTGTTAGGAATGGTTTCCCACACCTGAGGCAAGAATGTAGATTGTTTTCCATTGTAGTAAAGGACAACACCGTGTTTTCCTGGTTGAAGTTTTTTCAGGAGTTCTTCGGAATTCTGAAATTCCAATGGCTTAGGGACAGAAAGGACAGATATCTCTATATCTATATCCTTAAGCTCATCATATGAAACGGGTTGAAATCTCATGTCATGTAATGCAGCGTTAATTGAATTTTGAATCACGCATTGATAAAGTGGAATCTGCGGAAGTATGTGACCTATACAGCCACGCAAATTACCATGCTTATTGAGTGTTACAAAACACCCTTGAACTTTTTTGAGATTCTGTGTGAGTTCTGACTCCTTTATATCAGGAACTGTTTGATTCTTCAGATAATATTCAAGGGTTTCTCTCGCAAGCCTCAAAAGAAACATTTTTTCTTCACGATTCAACCCTCTTTCGGGTTCTGAATAGAATATCACGGATGTGTATCCAACAACCCTTGTTTTATCACCAGTAACATCCCCAGAATTAGCATAGCCTAAAGCCTTTCCTTTCCATCCAAGTTTCTTAGCTATGTACATAAGTGTGAGCACAGGAATTTTTCCACATGCTTCACATTTTTCCATACCAGAGAAATTTAAACTAGGTATCGAATTTACACAAAAAGAATCAAGGTAGACGGCTTCGTCATAAGAATGATAATGACTCAAATCAGAACTTGCTATGACAAGTGTTTTATTATCTATATATCTTATGAGTATGTTTGCAAGAACTTCCGGATCTATCTGACCTGTTATAATGGGTATAATTTCGAAATCTTTCAGAACCTTTTGAAGGAATGGTAATTGAACTTCAAGGCAGTGTTCTGGATCATGAATCCTGTTGTCAGAAATGAATCCTTCTTGAACGAGAAGCTTTGTTTTAGGCGAAACCTTCACAAGACCGAGAGGTGTTTCGTAATGTGTATAATTAGGAACAGATGCTCCATAAAATCCTACATGATGCGATGGTCCTATTAATATGATTGTTTTATAATCATCCTTTAGTTGTTTATAACCCCATGCTGCAACCTGACCAGAATATATGTAGCCAGCATGAGGCGAGACAATCCCTCGAATGTTTTCTATATCAAGATCCTGAGAATTGTTAAGGAATGATGAAATCATTTCATCTAAGACATGAGAAGAATTTGGATAAAACATTCCAGCAACAGCAGGCCTTCTTATTACTCTCTCTTCATGTTGAGTCATAAATAAACCAACAAGCAAAAGACCTATTATAAAACCAGTAATACCAATTCCATATATCAATTGACCTTTCATGTCCACACACCTGGGATGTTTTCACCACAGAACTTACATACAGAGTTCTCAATGTTTATCTCTCTTATTATATATCCGGTTCTTCTTATTAGGATTTTTCCGCACCTCGGACAATATGTGTTCTCTGCTTCATGACCAGGAACATTTCCTATATATACAAACTTCAATCCATTATCCATGGCAACCTTTCTAGCTTTTTCTAAAAAATCCACGGGTGTTGGCGGAAGAGATTTAAGCTTATAATGTGGATGAA
>CAYPCO010000039.1:0-5422 GCA_964409265.1 uncultured archaeon
GAACCAAAGGATTTTAGGGAGCAAGGTGTTGCTATAAGAAGTCTTCCAAAAACCGAGACAGATATGATAATTCTTGATTCTGCCGTTGCTCTTTACAGGATAGAATATTCGGACACATTAGAACTTGGATTGAGAAGATCAAACGAGATAAGCAAAATGGTCCTCGAAGCCAACAGAGAACTCTCTAAGCAGTTATCTATACTTTCAAACATTTCAAGAGAAAAAAAGATACCAGTTCTTATAACATCTCATATGTTTCATAACTGGAACACTGGAGAAATAGAAATAGTGGGTGGTGAAAACATAAAATACTGGTCAAAGATTATAGTTTATCTCGAGAAAACAGGGAAATCATCTGAAAGGAAAGCAACCATAATAAAACATAGATTTCTTCCAGAAGGTAAGAGTGTTAAATTTATGATAGTTAATGAAGGTATAAAGCCGAGCGGATTCAGACTTTTTTAGAAAATGCCTTTATGAACATATCAATCGATCTATCGTATGTTTTTTCGAAATCTTTAGGAAACAAACAACCTGGGATTTCTCCCTTTTCTCTATGATGTCTTATACACTCACAACACATGCCTTTAAACTCACAACCAGGATATGTGCATGTACATTCTTCGAGATTTTTCTCCCGGTTTGGACAGTTCATTTTATCCTCCTTATCTCACCTTTAGGACTGATCTCCTGAAATATCTCTGCCTGAAATTTATAGATGTCAACTCCTCCCTTTAACCATTCATCAGGCAAAAGCCCAGCCTTGATGCAGGTTTGAGAAAGAAACTCCTCGGCATCAAAACCATGCTCTGTCGCCACCTGCGGAAGTAGAAGTCCTGAATAAAAACCCTTTCTTACTATAAGACCATCCTCACCGATTTTTACTTTTTCGGGATATTCCCTTGGATCTTTAACGCTTATAAGCTTAGGTGTTGTAAGAATGGAAACTTCCACGATAAGTCTGGAAAGCTCTTCCGGTCTTACTTTCTCGAATCTTGGATCCATGGTTGAAGATATAGCAGCATCTATAAGAGCATCTATTAAAGGCATGACAGGTTCTGGATATCCTATACAACCTCTCAGATTATTCTCCGGATAGGTATGAAGGGTTACAAAAACACCTCTTCTCTCATTAAAAATCTCGGGATATCTTTCGGGTCTGTACCTCTTTCCTTCACTTACCCAAGATTCAATAACACTTCTTGCTATCCTTACAGCCTCAAAACCATCTTCATCGTTCATTATGTTAATTTTATTTTTGTCATTTTAAAAGTAAAACATACAAAAATTTATCATGCATTACAGGATTACAATACTTCTTCTTGCAATATCCTTCATCTCAGGTTATATCCTCCATGATTTAGCTGGTTTTATTGAATATAGACCCATGACAAGCGGTGTGGTGACTAAAGTCATAGATGGAGACACGATTATAGTAAATGGCGACTCCATAAGACTTCTCGGGATAGATGCTGATGAAAGAGGATATCCCTGTTATAAAGCAGCCAAACAGAGACTTGAAGAACTCCTATTAGGAAAGACCGTTATGCTAGAATCAGATAAAGAAGATAAAGATATATACGGTAGATATCTCAGATACGTGTTTCTTAATGGAACAAATATCAACCTCCTTCTGGTTAAAGAGGGTCTTGCTGTTGCAAGGTTTACACCGAAGAACACAAAATACAAAGCAGAAATCCTTGCTGCTGAAATGGAAGCAAGAGAATCAGGTACAGGATGTAAATGGAAAAGATAACGCTGGGAGAGGGATTTGAACCCTCACGCCCTTACGGGCACCAGCTTTCTGAGGAAAACTCCAAGCTGGCGCGTTAACCTGGTTCCGCCATCCCAGCGCTACGGTCCTAACAATTCATCTTTTAGATTTTTACCTTTAAACTTTGCGGCACATATCTTGCAGAGCTTCAATTCAGGAACATAACATTCTCTGCACACGCTTGCTCCACAAAACATACAGGTAAACACGGGCTTTGCAACCTTACCGCAAACCATACATATGCCAGTAACTTCCATATTTATAGAATCCGAACGATATAATAAAAAGGTTAAAATGTCAACAATGATTCTAACCCATGGTGATTGCGACGGAATATGTGCTGGAGCCATTGCCTTGTCAAGATTTCCAGAATCCGACGTGTTTTTCACAAGACCGTCATCGTTTTTTGATGATTTGAGAAATATAGATGCTGATAGGATAATCATACTTGATATAGCTCTAAATAAACCAGACATACCAAACATTCTGGAATGGTTCAAACACTCTGATTCAGAGATTCTTTACTTCGATCATCATCCATTAAGTGATGAAACCAGAAAATCTATAGAAAAGACCATAGATGTTTTTGTACATCAATACAATGTAAGCACGTCGGAGCTTATCTATAGATACTTCCAAAAGGATATCCCCAGAGAAAGGGTATGGATAGCCATATATGGAGCTATAGGTGATTATTCAGATGACACGCCCTTTGTCAAAGAAAGAATCCTCAACTGGGACAGAAGAGCTTTGTACTTTGAGGTTTCGACTATAACCTTAGGAATAAAGAATGATGAATTTTCCGATTATGATTCCAAAAGAAGAATAGTCTCAACTCTTGCCGAAGGCAGAAACCCTTCAGATGTTCCAGGTCTTGTCAAAAGCGCCAAAGAGGCTGTAAACAGAGAGTTCGAGCTTTATAGAGTAATAAAGAAAAAGGCCAAATCCATAGGAAGTGTAGGTTACATCCTTGATCTTCCATCCTTTGGGTTCAGAGGACCTTCTGCACTGTTTGCAGCAACAGTTACAAATAAACCTGTAGGTATATCTGCGCACACAAGAGAAAAATATATTGATATAACAATTCGAACGAGGGATTATTCGTTATCGCTAAATGATCTTGCTGAAAGGTCAGCAGAGTTTGTCGGTGGTTCTGGTGGCGGTCATCCTCATGCCGCTGGAGCTAAGATACCTAAAGGAAGTTTCCAGGAGTTTCTTAAGAAATTTAACGAACTCCTAGGAAGATAAAATGGATAAGATAAGATACAAAAATCTTACAATAGAGTTTGGATATTCTGAAGTATTTGATTGCATCTCACTTGGTGTTTATTTTGGAGACGAACTCGTAGATGTTATACCTTTTCCTCCTGGATGCTCTTCTTTACCTTTAGAGAAAATAATAGAAATGAGCTATGTTAAGGAAAGAATCGAATCAAATTCTTACCTTGTTAAAGGTGTTTAGCCATACTCTACTATCTCTCCTACACCAGATGGTATGATCCTTTCAAACTCTTCAAGAGGGATTTTCTCTATCAAAAACTTATCCTCGGGCTTTGCTTTTATAAGAATCTTGTTCTTTATTGCTCTAGCGAGTTCAAATGCCTTTTTGAAACCAGGTCTTATGGTTACAAAGTAGTCGGAATTTTTTCTAACAGCCATTACAGGACCATAGACAACTCTTGCACGGTTTGACTCGGTGTCAATCTTTACCCCGATAGAAAGTTTTAGCTCCTGATCTTTATACCACGTTCTCTCACCGTATATCATAAATGAACCCTTAGAAAGCGATTCTCCAGAAGGAGGAGATTTGGATACTTGAGACCTTGGAACACAGAACACATCTATGGTTCCAAGACCCTTGGCCCATGCCTTGGAATTAGCAGCGGCAAATTCTGCAGCCTCTTTTTTCGTTTCATCTGGAACCTCTAGTCCCTGGGTTTTGATAACAACAAAGGATGCACCTTGAATATCGGCATGAAAAACCAGATCATCCGGATCTGTGTATCTTTTTAGTAAAATCTCGTTCTGTTCTGCATCCTTTCCGGCAACAACGAGAAAACCATCAGAAGAGAAAAACCACTTGAAGTCTTCATACCATTTCTTTTTTTCCGCATCTTCAGGTGTTTTTACCTTCTCAAATACTTGAATATCTTCAGGCGGTTTTAGGTTCTCTAGTTTCTCTATATGTTCTTCCTTTGCTTCCTCAACACCCTCAAGCTTCCTTCTGGCCCATTTTGCATCTTCATAATACTTCTCAGCGTTCTCTTCAACAGATTTTCTTATATCTATCTCTATATCCTTTCCACCAAGATTTAGGACAACCACACCATCATGCTCTCTTATCTCCTTTATACATTCAGCCTCTGGAGACCCTTCCTCTTGAATCTTCTTTTTTATTTCATCCCATTCTAAGCCCATATCCTTGGCTTTCTTTATACCTTCAAGGACACCTTCAACTATACTGTAGTATTTATAGATGGTTTCAGCAGCCTCCCTGGACTCCTGCTCAATTCTTCTCCACTTTTCGGCTGCCTCGTCTTGTTTTGTAATTATTCTTTCTATTTTCTCCTTTTGTTCTTCAACGGTTTTCTTAACTTCCTCCTTCACGATCTCTATTTCCTGCTGGGAAAAGAACTCATCTAACGCATCAGAAAAGCTTTCCATCTCCCTGAATCCATCACCAAGAATCTTCAAAGGAAACGGTGAAACATTTTTATCGTAAATTACAGGCTGTAAAGGAACTT
This sequence comes from uncultured archaeon, assembly GCA_964409265.1. Taxonomy (GTDB): domain Archaea; phylum Aenigmatarchaeota; class Aenigmatarchaeia; order QMZP01; family QMZP01; genus CAYPCO01. Next base: position 4,519 of record CAYPCO010000039.1, read on the forward strand.
TGTCAAGAACCTCTATCACCTTATGAATCTTAACAGCATCCTCAAAACCAATCTGATCGCATATTTTATCTTGCGCCACACCAGAGATCTCGCATATCTCTGAAGAATACAGCGGCCCGAAACCAAGATTTACCGCAAGAATTGCGCCTATCTTTTTGTCAGGATTGCTTTTAAGAAGCTTTATAAAATCATCAAGGCTTATCTCAAAGGGATTTATTCTATGAGGCGGATGCCTGTATGGAACTTTAGGCTTTACTTCACGGGTTTTCCACCGCTGTATCTCTAAAGGCATTATTATGTTGTATGATGAATCACAAAGGATTATGTTTCCTGGGGGAACCAGTTCGAATACAAGAATATTTTCATCTGTTTCAACCTCGACAATACGATCAAATTCGTACTGTCTAATGTTTCTTATCCTTTTACCAAGCAGGTATTTTCTAAGAAACATACAGAAGCTGGGCGGCTCTAAAGGAACTGGTTTTTTTCTTTTGGTTATAAACATCTTGTCCTTATCAACATAAAGCCAAAATTCACCTTTACCTGGAGTAAAGATCTCAAAAAGAAACTGTTTCTGTTTATTAGCGTATTGATATATCTTTCTTATATATCCGCCGATAAGTTTCTCTCTTAACTCCTTGACCAGAAATCGAATATCTAATGATGTCATCTCTGTTTTGGTTTCATCCATAAGAATAAATTGGATTACGATTTTTATAAGTTCAAACCAAATAGTCTTATTGCGTTTGCTGTTGTTTTTTCATCGATTTCTTCAAAGCTGGTTTTTCTTATCTCAGCTATCTTTTCTATAACAATTCTTACACTTAAAGGTGTATTCCTTCCTCCTTCAGGTGAAAGCCACGGTGAATCAGTCTCTATGAGAAGGTTTTCCAATGGGATATCT
>CAYPCO010000040.1:0-5310 GCA_964409265.1 uncultured archaeon
CAGGCAATTCTCTTCAGCAGTCTTCCCTACCAGGGTGAAATTCTTGGAAAGAATGCCTTTTCGGACTTTCACCAAATCTTCATTAATGGTTTCTAACCAAGCCTTATACATAGGTGAAGTCTTAACGGTTTGAGACATACCTGCTCTGGACTTTATCTTTTTTTCCCTTCTTGATGTTATGCATATAACCATCCGGAATTCCTTCCAATCCTCTGGCTTGGCTATCTGCTCAGCATAGGAATCCGTTCCATCATCTTTCTCACCTCTTTTCCATTCCACAAAACCACCGTAAATCGAACGGGTAGCTGAACCAGAACCTCTTCTGGCAAGCATGCTCAATTCCTTTTTATCCATCCCCAAACCCAAAGCCTCGTTCACAGCAACAGCCAAAGCCGCGAAGCCAGCGGCTGAGGAAGCAAGCCCAGCGGCAGTGGGGAAGTTGTTATTGCTGACGATTTTTACAGGAGTTTTATCTCCAGATATTTCCCTCACCACCTGCATAAAGTTACCAACATACTCTTGATAATCTTCAGAAGATGTATCTATTTCTTTTCCATTGAGAACCAATACATCCTTCCCGTACTTCTCACTGAACTCAACCGTTGTGTGTGCATAAAGCCCTTGAGTGGTCATGGATATACTTCCGTTATTAGGAAGCATTAGTTTTGGATCCCTTTTTCCCCAGTATTTAACCAGAGCTATGTTCGCGTTCGCAATTGCTGATGCTTTCATAATATAAAAAATAGACAATGTTTTTTAATAAAATTTAACATTGGCGATTTGAAGAAATTTGCGAGCGAAGTGACAATTAGACCATCTGATAGAAATAAAGTTTTTTAAATAGTTTTTGGTATGAGGAACTGATTGAATATAACAGTAAGTTAAGTCCAATCGAGGTCGGCTCGCATAAAAAAGAAAGATTAAAATTTATATATGTATATAAGTTAATATGAAAAACGAAAATAAAGAAAAGGGTAATATTGTTGAATTAAAATTCCAGGAATGGCTAGATAAACATAATATTCCATATTGGTATGTCCAACAAGATATTGAAACATTTTCTTTATCCCTTAAAAAAATATTTGGTGCAAAAAGACCAGATTTCATGATATTGCTACCAAATATCGGATTTATTTTTGTAGATGTAGAATATAAGAAATTAATTGCAAGATATAAAAAATTTCCACTAGATTCCAAAGAAACAACAAAATATTCCAGTCTTCAAAGACATTTTAATTTACAAGTATGGTATGTCCTATCTAACGAAGATTATGATTATAAAACATGGTTTTGGATTCCTGTGTCCAAAGTTTTAGAAGAAGGGAAAATAGAAAGATTCACATCAAGTAAATCTGGAGAAGATTTTTTTGCAATACCCATAACAAAGTTTATTCAGGTGGCTGATGATGATTCATTAGATAGATTATTTTCAAAATGTTTTACTGAAAATCTAAAAAAATGAGATAAAATAGCAGCTCGCCGACCTCGACTTTTTCGTAATCCTTTGGATTGCTCGACCGCTCCAAGTATTCGCGAGGACTTAATAGCGGATAAACGGACTCGTGAACGCTATCGCACTCACCCAAATCGGCTTCGGCAACTTCTTTTATCCGCAGAACGTTAACAGAACCAGTCTTATCTTGTGATTTAATGCATCACTATTTATATTTACAGAACCGATAGATGGTTTCTTTTATCCCCTTCACATCAAGATCAGATTGTTCATAGAGCTCTCTGTAGTTTCCTGAACCTATTATCTCATCAGAGGGTATGCTTATTATTCTTCCCTCAACAGGATACTTTTCTATCAAGACACCCGCCAACGCCTCGCCGAGACCGCCCTCTCTTCTATGATCTTGAATGGAAACCCATCTTTTGGTTTTGCTAACCGATTCCAGCAATAATTCATCATCTAAAGGCTTAACATACGGCATACTTATTAGTTCTGGCTCTATACCTATGTTTCTGAGCTCTTTGCAAACATCATATGCAACAGAAAGCATGTAGCCATTAGAAACCACAGTTACATCTCCACCGTCGAATATCTTATAAGGCTTTATATACTTGACCTGACTATCATTTAAGGATGTACTTCCTGTTTCAAATCTCAACGACTTTGGGTCGAATTTCTTTTCAACAGAATGTCTGAACAATCTGATATATGTTGGGTTTTTATCCTCTGCTGTTACGTAAAGAATATCCTCGACCTCTTCAATGCTTGGAACCACACAAACCATAGGAAGCTCTCTAACAAGACCTATATCTTCTATGCCGTGGTGTGAGGCACCATCCTCTCCAACAAAACCGCCATGTGTCCCTATGATCTTCACATCCAGGCCTTGATAGGCTATGCTTTGCCTTAGCTGTTCCCAAGCCCTGCCTGTCGCAAAAATAGCGAACGTGCACACATACGGTTTCTTTCCAACCAGAGCAAGACCAGCGGCTGTTCCTATCATGTCCTGCTCAGATACACCAAGATTTCTATACCTTTCTGGAAATTTTTTCATAAATTCCTTGGTTTTGGTTGATCCCTGAAGATCGGCATCCAAAACAACGATTTCTGAATAAAGCTCACCAAGTTTTACCAAGGTTTTTCCGAAAATATCCCGGGGATTAATCTTTTCGCTCATTCAAACACCGAAGTTTTATAAAGCAATCTCTCTTTCTCTTCCAACTCTTTCATCGCGATTTCGAACTCCTCTTTGTTAGGAGATTTGCCATGATATTCAGGTCTGTTTTCAAATATGGATATTCCTGCTCCTTTGAGCGTGTTACATATTATGAATTGTGTTTTTCCTGAAACATTCTTAGCATCTTCTAGATATTTAACAACCATATATGGATCGTTACCATCCATGTAAGCACCAGGCTCTCTTTGATTCGGATGTATATCCTTGCCTATAACTTCGATGCCGAATGATTCTATCTTGTCCTTAAGCGGTATCAAACAATCGGTGGGATTATCAATAGACCAACCATTGTAATCAAGAATTATTGTAAGATTGTCCAAACCTTCTTGACCAGAGTTTCTCAAGGCCTCCCAACATTGACCTTCTTGAAGTTCACCATCACCTAAAAGAACATAGACTCTGTTGCTCTTTCCATCCATTTTAAGACCCAGAGCAATACCCTTTGCTATAGAAAGCCCTTGGCCAAGACTTCCTGTTGAGGTTTCAAGATACGGAAGAGCTCTTTTGTCTGGATGACCCTGGAGTCTTGTTCCAGGCCTTCTTAAGCTCATAAGCTCATCCTCGGTGATGTCATATCCTGCCTTATGCAATACGACATAGTACGCAGGAACTGCATGACCTTTAGAAAGTATGAAAAAATCACGTTCTTCCCAGAATGGATTTTTCGGGTCATACTTCATTATGTTTTTTCCTTCTGAATCAATACCAAAATAAAGGGCGACTAAGATATCTGCACAGGAAAGAGAACCACCAAGATGACCAGAACCAGCATTATAAAGCATACGAAGAATATCCTTTCTGACTTCAATGGATATCCTGTTTAGATAGTTGTTATCCATCTGTTGAAGATTGAAAAGTTAAGCTTTAAATTCTTAAACCTCTTTTCTTTAAGAATTCCAAGACCTTTGAAAGAACTTCTTCTTTGCTCATATGTGTTGTATCCAAAATCAAATCGAATTTTGACTTTTCAGGAAAGTCTATGTTGTAGTACTTCTTGTATCTTCTCTTGTCACTCTCAACCCTCTCTTTCAACCTCTTCACGGCATCCTCTACGCTTTCAAAAGACTCATCTTCTCTTTTATCCTTGAATATCCTTTCGGCACCAACCCATGGATCGACCTCAAGAAATATCTTAACAGAGTGAGGAATGAAATGATACGCAAGTCTAGAATCAATAACAAGATTATCCTTTTCCTTTCCTAATTTCTCTATGTATCTGTCCACCTCTATATCCGTCCAACCTTCTTTTTCACCGAGTTTGTTGAGCTCATCTATAGTCATACCTTTTTCCATAGCCATCATACCTCTTATGTCACCGGCTGATAGAAACCTGTAACCGAGTTTTTTAGCAAGAGCTTTTCCAAGCGTTGTTTTACCCGCGCCTGGGTATCCTGAAATTGTTATTATCATTCTTCCCCCAGCTCTTTTTTCAAATTCTTTATTTCAACATCAAGCTTTATCAACTTTTCCTGATAATCTTGCATGAGTTTTACGAATGTTTTTTCGTCCAGCTGTCTCTTATAGTAATTCTCTTCGGTCACATCCTTTGCTTGCTGAACACTGAGATATTCCCTCTGAAGGTCTTCAAGCTTTCTCTTTAATTCTTCCCTTTTGTCAATCACGCCATGGGTTTCGACATGTTTTTTGTGAACCATCAAAATCACAGCAATAACAAAAAGGAGAATTCCAGCGGGTATGAGCCAAGACATATCAAGAGCAGGTGAACCAACAACTAATGTTAGTTTTTTAAGACCGGCATTACCTTTTCTATCAGAAGCCATCAAAACTATGTCTGAAAAACCACCCCCTGTTGGTATCAGAATCTCCTTATAATATCCTGGTTTCTCTGTAGGTTTCAAATAAATGATGTTTTCACCAACACTCAAGGTGAGATTGGCATTATCTACGACTGAACCGTTTCTATAAACCAATTTTACTATGAACTCAACAGCTTCGTTGGGACTAACATAGATGGTATCTGCTCTTACCTCAGGTGAGACTATTTCTATAGTTATAGGCATGGGTTTGACGATAATTGTTGTGTAATTACCACCTGTCATATCATCTTTTATCGCTTCGCACGTAATGCTAAGAGAACCAAGTTCTGCACTGCTATCTATTCTATAAAAACCTTCATAAAAACCATTCCTTATATGCTTCATAGAAATTGTCACACCTTTTGAGTCTCTACAAAAGACTTGACCGTCAGAAACAGGAACGCCATGCTCATAAAGATAGACATCTATTTTAACCTCACCACCTCTTTCAAACTCTGAATTCTTCTCAGGTGATACAAAAATCAAGCTCAAGTTGCACTCAATCTTATTGACAATAATTATAATATCTGATAAACCTGTATTATTGTTTTTATCTTTCACATGAATTCTAATATTCCATTCACCGGGCGGGTCTCCTGGTGTGATAGTATAGTTATAAGAGAATTCTCCATCGCTGGTGTAAAATTCCGTAAAATGCTTCCAATCATAAGAGCTGACCTCGATTGATACTATGCTGGGTATAGATTTACCATGGAGTTTTGCATTGCCAGTTATCATAATGGTGTCTGACTGAAAAAATCTTCTTGAATTTAGAGTAACATTCATATCGAGTACGTGTTTTA
>CAYPCO010000041.1:0-5288 GCA_964409265.1 uncultured archaeon
CTTTGGGAGGGCAAGTCAGCAACATTTATTTGTAAGATGCGTGCAACCAACCTTCAAAAAAGCGGTGTTGTTGAACGATCGGTTGTTGTTACTGCGAATTATGAGTATTATATGGATGGTGAGACGAGCATAACAGTTAATCCAAAAGACTAAAAGTCCATTAGACTTTTCTGTTTTATCTCTGGTTCAATTACATTTTCAACTACTTCTCCTTCAAAAATCGGTTTGCCATAAACACCATCGTATCCAGGCTGGATCTTAACTTCGCCGTTCCTAACAGCAATAACAGCTTTTGCTATTTTCTCTCCTGCAACGGATTCTATATCCTTTTCGGGCACGTTAAGAAGAATGTTAAACTCAGAACCAAATTTCTTTATCAGGTCTTGAAACACCTTCCATGTTTTCTTAGATGCAAGAGTTGTGTTTAGTTGCGATGCGATTATCTCTGAGAGAGGAAGTAAAGAAAAGAAAGGCTTTGCATTTTTGGGAACGAAACCTTCTTCTCTATCAGCAAGTTCTTCAACTCTATGAAGGACACCAATGGTAAGAGGCATGCCGCAGACAGGACATCTGTTATGAAGTTTTATAGCATCTTTTGGTTTGAGATGCACTCCACAATTTCTATGACCATCAAAATGATATTTACCATAAGACGGATCGACCTCTATGGTATATGAAAGCTTTTGTGAATCTTTCTCCTTTAAGGCGCGAATTATTTCTTCGTAGCATAGTTTTTCTACATCAAAAACCGTTGCTTCTCTACCTATCCTCCATGGCCAGAAAGAATGAGAGTCCGAAAACGAAACCAAAGAGAATTTATCCAGGCTTGATATTCTCCAGTTCATGGCAGGATCTGAACTCAAACCAGTCTCCAAAGCATGTATATGTTTTGTCTGGTCCTGAAAACACTCTTCAACACTATCAAATCCAGACTGTGAACCAAACAGACTGAACCAAGGTGTCCACACATGAGCTGGTATTATCTCGTTTTTTTCATTCACACCTTTGATAATCTCAACAAGTTCTGGGCATCGTATGCCACACACCGGTCTGCCGTCAGCACGAAGATTAACACGTCTTTTTTCTAACTCATCATTTATCTGTTCGACTGTTTCAAAATCTGGTGAAAGAATGATATTATGGATTTTTCTAACCTTACCTTCTTGAGTATAGATGCTGGATATCTCAGTTGAAAGAATAAACGGAAAACCATCTTCTGTTTTCAATATACCTGTTCCATCTTCCTTTAGGAACTGTTTCAATTCCTTTAGCCACAAAGGATGGGTAAAATCACCCGTTCCTAATAGATCAATACCCTTCATTCGTGCGTACTTCACAAGGTTTCTTATGTTTATTTGACTGCTTGTTGCTCTGCTGAATCTGCTATGGATGTGAAGATCAGCTATAACTTTCATAAAAAGAACGATGATTCTTTTTTAATCTTATTTTCCATTTTTAACTTCTTTTCATAATTTTTAACCCATTCCTCAACTGATTTAACTTCTTTAGCATTATTACCGATACCAGATGTGTTTCCAACACCAACCACTATAACCTTGTCTCCTTTCTTTGTTCTATCTATACACCGCTCTATTGTTTTTATAACCTCGGGTACAGCATCTATAATAGATTTCCTCATAGGTGTTATGGCCTCCTCACTAGACATCTTGACAATTATAGAATCAAGTGGAATATTTTTTTCTGTGGCTATGGTTTCTATATAAGACCTTTCAACACCGGGACCACCCATAGCAACACCAACACCTTCTGCCACAGAGCCTGTTTTTTCACCTTCAAGTTTTGCTGCTGCATCGACTGTTATTATTCTTGATATTTTGTGTTTCTTAACAAGCTTCGCTACCGCTTTACCCGGATATCCTATTCTTCCACCCGGACCCTTTGCTTTTAACAAGAAAACAGTCCTGCCATTTATCTTAGTCTCAGATATGATTATATCCTCTTCTATTTCCTTGAATTTATTATTCTTCATAAGACTTGCAACCACTAATGGTCCCAAACCATCCCCGATGGGGTCGCCTCTGGTCAAAGACTTTGTTCCCTTGAACACAGCCTTGGCGATTCTTTCTATCAAAGGCAATTGCATCTGCAGAACAATAGCTATCTGTATGTTCTTCGTTTTTCTTACAAGCTCAACATAATGTCTTACTATTTTTGCTATCTGATGAAGATTTATTCCTCCAGCAAGACCCATTTCTAAACACGCCTTTTGCTCAGAATTCATATGAGGAGCGATTTGGTTAACGAAGTATCTAAATCTATCTTTTTCCTCTTTAATGAGATGATCGAATTTCTTTATTATTCCAAAAGGATCTAAAGATACGGGTTCTATAAGAAAGAACTCGAAGAATCTCGTCACGGACTCCTTGAGTCTCTTGTCCGGTTTCTTACTAATGGTGTTTATTATGAACCTTTTTGAGTTGTCTGACATGCGTTCTATATCTTCCGCAGTTTTTTCTAGTTTCCACATTATCTGAGACAACATTATTCTTGGATAGAAGAACATAAAGACTAACCAAAAAAGCATAAAGACTATCCAGGATATCCAGTCACCACCAGGTTGAAATAGGATATTCATATGGATCAGTTTTAACCGAATTAGTTAAAGGTATTGGTGTTTATTATTTATTAAGCTTTGTCCAAATATAAATTCAGTTGATAAAATGCTCGATTGGAGAATCTTGGCTGCATCGTTTGCATCGTTGTTGATAATCTCTACATTAATTGTGGGAGATTTTGGTATAAAAGATATTCTTACCAATATAATGGAAAAGATATCTGAATGGCTTGGAAGTTCACCTTTTGGTGGATTTGTTTCAACACCGAAAGAGCAACACAACATAACACTCAAGATATATGCAACAAACCTGAGTTTTGAACCAGAATCAAAGATTAACATTACATCAGATGGGGTTGATGTTGTTGATTTTTCAGGTAGTGTTTATCTTGACCTTCTGGAGAACAGAGTCGTGCTTAACGATGTGTCTAAAACACAAATAAGGTTTATAACAAACGAAGTCAGCATGTTTGATGTGAAGATAGGTAGACTCGAACTCTCTGATATAAAATTTGATATAGAAAGTGAGAACTTTAATCTATCATCCGAATCTGGTCCTGTTAGAATATACAACTTCTTTGGAGACGCACTTATAAGCAATTCTTCTGTGATCTTTATGGGAAACGTTTCAATGGTTTCTGGTGACGGGTGGGAGATAAAATAAAAGATTTTTATTTAAATCCTATATACTTTTAACTGTGCCCTGGTAGCTCAGCAGGTAGAGCACGCGGCTGTTAACCGCGGTGTCGTAGGTTCGAGTCCTACCCAGGGCGTGGGGCGGTAGCTCAGACTGGGAGAGCACCAGGCTGAAGACCTGGGTGTCGTGGGTTCAAATCCCACCCGTCCCATGATGAAAACCCCCATCGAGGTAGAGCTACTTCAGGACAGAGGTGTTATATGGGAAGGCTGTCCTGATCTGGAAGAGAAATCTTATGGTAAAAAAATTGAAGAAAGACTTGAACTATCGTTAGTTGAACTTTTATATCTTTTAGAGAAGGGAAAAATCTCGGTTAGAAAAGGTAAAAAAATCATGGATTTCAAGTCTTTAATGCGTCATGGAGTTAAACTTGATAAAAGACTACATGAAAAATATATTGTATACAGAGATCTCAGAGATCGTGGACTGGTCGTGAAGACAGGTTTTAAATTCGGTTGTGATTTCAGGGTTTATCAGCGAGGAGTTAAGGTCAAAAAAGGCCCAAAGTCTACCGTAGAGCATACAAAATGGATTGTGTTTGCAACATCAGAAGACTATACATGCTCTTTTGCAGAGCTTTCAAGGGCCGTAAGATTGGCACATTCCATACGGGCAAGAATGCTCTGGGCAGTGGTTGACAACGAAAACGATGTAACATACTATGAGGTATTAAGAATGAAACCGTGAGGTGATATTTATGGGTAGGATAAAAAACACGGCGATAAAAACACTTGGTTCAGAGCTTATAATGAAGCACGGAGATAAATTTTCAACAGACTTTGTGAAAAACAAAGAAGTTCTTAAAGAGATAATAGATATAAAATCTAAGAGAATAAGAAATATCCTTGCTGGATATATAGCAAAGGAGATGAAAAGAATAGAAAAAACCGGTATATAGGTGATAGGATGAAGCTTGTTGAGATTGCTGAAGAGGGAGTTTTGGTAACACCCGAAGATACAGTTACACATGTTGCATCTTCTATGTTTAGAGAAAGAAAACCAGAGGCAGCTGTTCTCGAAGATGGTGAATTAAAAGGTATTGTTGTTGCCAGAGATCTTGTTAAAAGAAAGATAAGTAATCCAGACAAGACCAAGATAGAAAACTTTGTAAGAAATGTCGGGCATGTTCTCCCCGGGACAAGTATAGATGAATTAATAAGCATGTTTCTGATAAATGACTTTACAGCTGTTCCCTTTAAAACATTGGATAACAAAATACTTTTTATAACAAAGCTTAGCATATTAAACGAGCTAAGGGACCATCCAGACCTATCTGGTAAGAAGGCATCAGATGTTATGACAGTCCCTTTTTGTATAACCACAGATGATACACTTGCAACAGCAAGATCCATCATAAGAGATTTGAATCTTTCAAGACTTCCTGTTACAGGTAAGGAAGGTAGATTTGAAGGTCTTATAGAATCAGTAGACCTTCTAAAGGCCATAATACCAGAATATAGATCAGATTTTGGATTCTCTGCTGGTGAGAGAATATACATAGATGATGTTCAGGCGTCATCTTTTATGAACAAAGACGTTGTTACAGTAGAGGAGGGAACATCTCTAAGAAGTGTTATAGATCAGATGGTAAAGAAAAAAACAGCAGCTGTTGTTCTTAAAGACGAAAAAATCGTTGGAATGATATCACCTAAAGATATATTGAGACTTCTCGGAGAGGAAAAGCTCGGTTTCTATGTAAATGTCAGTGGACTTCAGGAAGAAGATGAATTTATAAAATCCATTATAAATGAGGAGATAACAAGACTTCTTGATAAGGTAACCAAAATAGTTCCTATAAATTACATGGCCGTCAGGGTAGAAAAGCATCATAAAACAGGAACCAGGGCAAAATATTCTTTCAGGGCAAGGCTATCGACCCAGAAAGGTGTTTTCTATTCGGATAGTTTTGATTGGGATGTAACAAAGGCCGCTCAGAAAGCACTTGAAAGGCTTTGGAGAGAGATTTTGAAGAAAAAAGAAACCGTCTGGAAGGGAAATATATAAATTCCAAAAACC
>CAYPCO010000042.1:0-5225 GCA_964409265.1 uncultured archaeon
ACACAGTAGAGAGTTTAAAGGATGAACAAATGACGATAGAAAATTCTCTTTCCGAGAAGGTGGAAAAGCTTTCCAAGGAAGTTGAAGAATTCAAAAAAGGTGTTGAGAGAAAATTAAACACAGAAATACCAAAGATTCATGAGGCTGAACAAAAACTCAGAAAACTTGAAGGTGATGTTGGTTTTTTGAAATCGGAAATAGATAGACTCAATGTTCAATCAAGACCTCTTACGGCGGTTTCTGAACTAACAGCAAAGGTAATAGAAAACGAGTCTGAGATTAAAAAAGTGGAGGAAAAGGTTAGTAAAATAGAATCAGCTGTACAGAAACTTTCAGATTATTTTGTTGATACTATAAAACAACTGACTAATCAGATAAACGAGATACGGTCCGGTGGAAGACAGATATTTTCAAGACTCAAAGAATTTGAACCACCCAGGCCACCAACAAAAGCCATCTTCACAAAACTTGTACCGAAAAGAGAAGAATATGTGAAGGAAGCACAACAACCAGAAATGGAGAAAAAAGAATATTTTGAACCTGTTGAACAAACACATGATGTAGATGTTTTGAAAGAGCAGGTGAAGGAGTATCTGGAAATGGGATACAGTAAAGATAGAATAATTCAGCACTTGATTATGGCGGGTTATGACAGAACATTAATTGAAAAAGTATTGAAGGAAATGACAGGAACTGAATAGTAAAAAATTAACTCCGGATTTGTTCGGTCCATCATTGTTTAAGGGATTCTAAACCTAAAATTCCATTATTCTCTTGGATACGAATTCCTTTATCTCCTTATCGTCCGGTATCGCAAGAGATTTTTTGAATTTCTTCGTTCCATCAGGCAGGAAGAAACCCCTTGAAATTGCTATGAATTCGTTTTCTACTTCTGTTCCTGTTGCTTTCTTTCTAGCGACTTCTATGAAGTTGTTTCTGCCAAACTTTATCTCTTCCGCCTTTATTGTGTGGAATTCTACCATTGTTTTACCTCCTTGTTTAATTAAGTAATTAATCTAAAGACAGATGTATTTATAAAGTTTTGTTAAAACTCGTCTCTAAACAAAGGAATTACGCATTTACAAGCAAAGTTTTGTATTTATCTACAAGCTTGTATTTATATGCTTTGCCCACCTTCTTTCTTTCAACAAAACCATCCTTCATAAGTCTTCTGAGAAGGTTATTAACTGAACGTATAGCATTTTCTCTGTCCTTATAACCATCCGTGGGCATTCTTTCTATAATCTCGGCTGGTGTGAGCTCTCCGTGATGCGAAAGTGTTTCAAGAATCTCTCTCTGTCTGTCCGGAAGTGTTGTTATTTTCTCAAGAGAAACCCTCATCTCTGGAAACGCAATTTCATTTATAAAATCAGAATCGATGACAGAAATATTCTTGTCAACGGCCGTTTTTATCAGCTCGTCACAGACTCTGATTATCTCTCTTGGGAATCCTCCTGTTTTTTCATAGATATAATCAAGTATATCATGTGTGAAAGGTTTAATATCATCTCCTCCTACACTTTCAATCCTTCTCTTTATCAGTTCTCTTGTTTCAGATTTTGTAAGATTGGTCAACTCTATCTTCGTACTTATTCTTTTCAAAAAGGTTTCAAGATTGTTTTTTAATGTGTTCTCAAAGATATGAAGTCCGGCTAGAACAACCATCATATTATCTACTTGATCTGTAAGTGTTCTTAGCCATTCTAAACTATCCAAAGATGCTTCATGGCATTCATCGATAAAGAGAAGGCATTTGCTTCCATTTAATTTTTTGTTAAGAACATCGCTCAGATTGTAAAGATTTACCTTTTTTCGAGAAAAGAAACTGAAGAAACCCCTTTTGATTACAGGATCAAAAACCGTTACCCAATCTTTTGGGTCTTTAGGTGGTTTTGAGAGATATATAACATGCTTACAATTAGAAAATCTCTTGAGAAGATTTTTAAGCATAGTTGTTTTTCCAGAACCCGTTGGACCTATAAGCAAGGAGAATTTATCACCGTTATTAAGACCTTCAACTATTTTATTCATTTCTTTTTCATAACCAACAAATAATTCTGGTATTATCTGAAATGTGAATGGATTTCTTTCCCAGTTGAATAACTTCATCAATCTTTCATTCATAAAATCACCAAAAATACAAATTCATATGAATAAATATGATTTAAAAAGTTTACGGTGTGAAGAAATAAATATTTATATAATCCTTATGAAATAAAGATTTATGCGCGTTTTCGTTGCTGTAGATATAACAGATGAAATGAGACGTAAGCTATCGGATTTAGAAAAAAATTTTGAAGGGGAAGATTTTGATATAAAATTGGTCGAACCGGAAAATCTTCACATAACACTTAAATTTTTGGGTGAAGTTAAAGAAAATGATGTGAACGAAATAAAGAATATTATCAAAAACGTGTGCAAGGGATTTAAGCCTTTTAAGGTTTCTGTGAAAGGGTTGGGGTTTTTTGGTAGTGAAAAATACATAAGAGTGTTGTGGTTTGATATATGTGAAGGTAAAGATGAACTTGTGAAGTTAATGGGAAAATTAGACGACACTCTTGGTTATATAAGGAAAGAAACAGGAAGCATGGTACCACATCTAACAATAGGTCGTGTAAAATCTGGCAGAAATAGAGAAAAATTGCTTAAAAAAATTCATTCACTCTCCGATGTGAACATAGGTGAATTTGTTGTGAAGGAAATAAAATTAAAAGAAAGTATACTGACAAAAGATGGTCCAATATATCACGATGTAGAAGTCTTTAAACTTGGTAAAGATGAATGAAAAAACACTTTTAAGGGTATGCCTTATTGGGTTTCTGTTGAGTATAACAGTTCTGTATTTTCTTGTTTTAAATCTTTCTTCGGAGCATGTGAAGATAGGTGAAATTACAAAAGCCTACGTAGGGAAAGTCGTGAATATCTCTGGGATGGTTGAAAATCTTTACAAACACAAGAATGGACATATGTTTTTTGATCTCAAAGATGACACAGGATCGATAAAAATTGTTTTATGGGACACTAAGATTGATAGACTTACTCTTTCTGGTTTTAATATATCTAAAATAAGAAACGGTGTAACTCTTCAAATCGTAGGAACGGTTGAGGTGTATAGGAATGAACTTGAGATTATACCATTAGGAACCAAAATAAAGTTTATTTGAAATACCGATACGCGTCCTGAATAGCTTTTGTCATAAGCTTTATTACATTGTTCACATCGTTCATATCTACAATTTCGATTGGTGTGTGAAGATGTCTTGTTGGCGTTAAAACTGCACCAGACGGTATACCCTCTCTTATTATAGCACCAACAGATGCGTCGTCTGCACCAGAATGTGAAACAATATATTGAAGTGGTATTTTGTTCTTCTTTGCAGTGTCAGAAATCCATGCCTTTACTTTTGGATGAACAAAACTCATTGCATCCTTTATGTTAAGAACAGGTCCTTTTCCGAGTTCTACAGAAACTTCTTCCTTTTTAATATCAGGTGTATCACCTGAAAATATAACATCCAAAGCTATAAGAACATCAGGATTTATACCAAAAGCGGAGCCTCTAACACCTATAAGGCCTATCTCTTCCTGTATGGTTCCAACGGCATAAACTGTCCCTTTGAATTTTTTAAGATTCTTCACAATCTCTATGAGTTCATAACATCCTATCCTATCATCGAAACCGTGACCTGTGATTCTGCTACCGATAAGTTTTTCAACACTCCCGCAGTGTGTTATAAAATCACCAACAGATATACCTGCCTTAAGGACCTCTTTGTCGCTTTTAGCACCGATATCTATGTAAAGTTTCTTAGCTTTTATGGGCTCTTTTGATTCTTCTTTCTCCATAAGATGAACAGGTCTTGTCCCTATTACACCGGTAACAGGACCTTTATTACCATGAATTGTCATCTTTAGGCTTGGTAGAATCCTTTCATCCCAACCACCGATTGTTTCAAATCTTATGTAACCTTCTTTTTCTATATACTTAACCATTAAACCAAGCTCATCCATATGAGCTGCAAGCATTATTACTGGATGCCCCTGACCCTTCCTTGCTATGAGATTACCTACCTTATCAACCTTAATTTCATCAACACAAGGTTTTAACTCTTCTTTCATCACTTCTCTTATACTTTCTTCACAACCAGAAACTGAAGGTGCCTCGACTAGTTTCTTTAAAAGCTCGTTCACAAGCATCACCAAATAAAATTATTTATTTTGTTTTTAATAAAGTTTTATGAATCTCAAGGATTTATTGAGGAATAAACTAAGCGAAGAGCAAATAAATCAATTGAGAACATCTTTTGATATAATAGGGGATATTGCGATCATAGAAGTCCCTGAAGAACTTGAGAGTAAAAAAAATGACATAGTTGAAGCTCTTTTGAAGGTTCATCCTGGATTAAAAACTATTTGTAGAAAACTCAGCGCAAGACAGGGAAAATTGAGACTTAGAGATATGGAAATACTTTATGGAAATAATACAGAAACTATACATGTAGAATATGGATTTAGACTTCATCTCGATGTAAGAAAAGTTTACTTCTCACCAAGGGAGTCAACAGAAAGACAGAGAATAGCCGGAATGGTCAAGCCGGGTGAAATCGTTCTTGTTATGTTTGCTGGTATCGGTCCGTATGCAATAGCCATAGCAAAAAGACAACCCAATGTTGAGAAGGTGTATGCAATAGAAGTAAATCCCGACGCGTATAGATATATGGAAGAGAATATAAGGATTAACAAACTTTCTCATAAGATAGTTCCTATATTTGGTGATGTTAAGGAAAAATGCAAGGAATTGGCTATAAAATTTGATAGAATAGTGATGCCTTTACCTAAGGAAGGATACAAATTCCTTGATATTGCAATCATGTGTTTAAAACCAGGTGGGATTTTACATTTCTATTTCTGCGATTCAGAGAAGAACCTTTTTGAGAAAGCCGTGTCCATCCTAAGAGAATCAGCATATAAATCAGGAAGAAAGATCAGGGTTCTTTCAAAGAGAAAGGTTCTTCCCTACGGTCCAAGAGTTTGGAAGATATGTGTAGATGCAAAAATAGAATAAAGATCTTAAATGAAACGTAATAGCGGGGGGTGGATTTCCACTTTTTCTCGATTAACCTTCTTTTTTAAAGAAGGTTAGTTTTGAACCACCGACCTTCGGGTTTCATCCACCACCTCTTTACATGCGGTGAACACACCGCTTCCGTGAAGTGGTGTTATGA
>CAYPCO010000043.1:0-5156 GCA_964409265.1 uncultured archaeon
ATCTGTTTTTTCTTCAAGCTCCTCAAGTTTTGCTTTTAATCTGGCAAGCTCATATTGAAGAAGTTCTTGCCTTGATGTAAAGATCAAAAGGACAAAGGTTTTTTCAGAGCTTGTTTCATTTGTGTAGGCTGTTATTTTCACTATATGCTCTTCAGTCTTTGTTCCTGGAGGAACTAATATCTTTAGAGTGAAAACAACTGTTTGGTTAGGTTCGAGCAAATCGATTTTTTGAGGTGTTATTTCGTACCATTCTGGAGGCAAACCTGAAACCATCAATCTTATATCTGTTAAGTTAACATCACCTGTGTTTCTTATCTTTATATTTGGGAATTTCGCATAACCAACTTCTACTGCGAGTTCTGTGGGATATTCTTCTATAGTTATTTCTTTTTTTGCAACTACCGGAGTCTCTACCTCACCGCCAACTGCTCCGGGCGCTCCCGGAGCCGGTGCCGGTGGTCCAGGAGGACCGGGAGGTGCACCCTCCACAACTTGGAAGGTCGCATTTGCCTCTGCATAAAGATTATTGTAAGGATCATAAACAACCCTTGCTACAAGTGTATAGAATCCCAAAGGCTGGCTCTGGAATATATAAACACTTGTTGTAAACGTTTTGTTTTCACCTGCAGCTATATTAGCAGAAAATGTATTCATATCCCATGTTTGGTTTCCATCTGTAACCCAGTAGGTTATGTTGACATCTTGATCGCTGACATCACCTTTGTTTTCAACATAAAGCTCAAAATCGAGAAAATCTCCTCTGGTAACTTCATGCTCAAGAAGGTTTATTATAACGTCATAAGGACCTCCTGTAGAAACCCTGAAATAATCAAAAGCGTATCTTGTCACATTACCATTTGACGCTGTAAGATTGACCGTGTATACACCTATTGGAGAATTAACCGGCATCGCATAATCATAGGTATAAACACCTGCGGATTCTTTATTCATCTGTGTTTCGTTCGCTGTAAAATAGATGTTATCGGCTGGGTCCAAAACTGTTAAATCTATTCTTTCAGGATCGACCAGCTCACCTGTGGAATCAATAAACCACATAATAAATCTTATCACGTTGTTCTGGTACCACCAAAGAAAGACCTTCACAAATGGCAAGAACCCATACGTCACTGGTCTGTCGATAACCTCGAATCGATGCTGAAGGGAATTGTTCACATACAGGTCAACGAGAGGATCATAATACGTCGAATTTGCTACGATGGTATAGTTTCCAGCAGGATAGTCATACTTTATTTCTACAGGAACATATATACCACCTTGATTATTTCTTATGAAACCGTCGCTTTGTGTTGTATACGTTTTATTTAATATGGTCTCATTATTCGAGTTCAGAACTTCTATGTAAAGATTTGTGTTTCCTAAAGGAACCCCTTCAAGATTTCTCGATCTGTAATAGACGTTTGCAGTTATATCTCCATAGAAATTACTGTAAACTGGTGATAAAGTAAAGAGAAGCGGGTCAAGTTTTGTATAGACCTTTAATGTCGTGCTTTCCGTTCCATTGATACCTATCTCATCCATAGCAAATATAAGAACCGTGTAGTTTCCATACTGGGTAGTGTTCCCCCAATTACTTGGATAATCGACAGACCAACATGTCTTTCCTGCAAGTATGCATTCGGGTAAATAAAGCCTTGTCATGTTCTTCTCATAGTATGTTCCATCAGGTTTCGTTACGTTTGCTATAACATAAGTTATATCAGCACCCGATTGGCTTGTAACATTTGCTCTTATGGTAACCGAACCTCCCTGTTCTGTCATATTTGGTGTTACACTTACTGTGACCAAAGGCGATACGAGGGGGTTGAGAATGATTGTTATACTCACATTGTCAGGTGTTGCATCCTCGGTGGTTGCATTTAAAAGATAAGTATAATTATAATATTGTTTTGGTTGTCCTGTAACATCGTAACTTATATTGAACACATAAACGCTTTGTTTTTCAACTGTGAAATTTGACACATTTGCCCATGTGAGGTTTGCTGCCCATGATGGATTAGCTTCTGTCTGGTTAATCGTGAAATTTAAGGGTATGTTTCCTGTGTTGTTAACCTCTATTTCACAGACCGTTCCTTGAGATGGTTCTTGAGCTTTCATACAATAAGTGGGTTCAGCATACCAGCTCCCGTTGACTGGAACTATTACCGTGAGGTTAGCAACCTTATAACCATCATTATCCGAACTTACGTTTATTGTTCCGTTATAGGTTCCGGGATCATAACCTGATGGTACTGTTACATTTATCATTACATTTGTACTTTCACCTCCAGGTAGATTCGATATAAATGATGGTATGACTTCTGGTGAAAAGTCATTGAGTCCTGTGATATTGAATGTTATGTTATACACAGGGTCGTTACCAGTAGAGTTTATATGGATCACACCTATGGTCTTTTCATTTCCATGTTCTACCTCGGATGTTATCTCGTCTTCAAGGACATTCATTATTGGATTTGAGCTGACATTAACCCAAGTATAGCTTCTATTTTGATTTGTACCTATCCCTATATCGTCCCACATAACCGTTATGTTTATAGTATAGTTACCGGAACGTGTTCCATTCATTATGGTTACAAGGTATGTAACCGTACAGTTTTCATCTTTGGTAAGATTACCGCAGAGATACGGATTTGTTTGATTCAACGT
Organism: uncultured archaeon; assembly: GCA_964409265.1. Classification (GTDB taxonomy): domain Archaea; phylum Aenigmatarchaeota; class Aenigmatarchaeia; order QMZP01; family QMZP01; genus CAYPCO01. The sequence continues at coordinate 2,665 of CAYPCO010000043.1, forward strand.
CCAAGATGATGGGTAGCTTAGATTTATACGTGTGTTAAATGCTGTTACATTACCTGCGTTGGTAACATTGACAAATAACTCGAAGCTTTCATTTTGAAGCCATGTTATATTGTAAGATAAAAAGCTTTCTGGCTCTCTGTAAAGAGTTAGATTTGTTCCCGTGACTATTATCTGAAATTCTATTAGTTCGTATCTTCTGTTTGATGTCACGTTTATTGTTCCATTATATATTCCAGGTGCCTGACTACTGCTTGCTGTTACGTTAACCTGAACGGACTGAGAAAATCCTATAGGAAGAGATGAGATATTTTCAGGTATAAACTCTATCTGGAAATCATCAAGGCCTATCACGTGAAAAGTTATGTTTTCCAAATCATCGTTACCCTCGGAATATATGGTGAAATTTCCTGCTGTAGTTTCATTGCCAGGACCGAGAATCGCCTGCATCTGATCTTCAAGAACTCTGAGTACAGGATTCTCCATAACCGTTACATTCGTGTAACTCTGATTTGAATTCGTTGAATTGTCAAGATTTGTCCAATTAGAGGTAACGTTGATAAGATAATGTCCTGGTGTTGTGTTTGCTGGAATGGTTACATTAAACGTTCTGACACAGGTATAGTCTATCATTATAGTTCCGCAATCCTCAAATCCTGTTGTATTGGATGTCCAGTTTGTAGGGAATGTTATGGTGAAATTTGCTTGATACGCGGTTGAGTTTCCTGTATTTCTAAGGGTTACCGTCAAATCGAAATTTTCAGAAGAATAAAGCGTTACGTTGTAGGAAAAGAATACTTGTGGTTCGTGTAGATGACTCACATTGGTTTTTGCTGCTTCTGAGGTAAAATTATCTGTCCCATAACCTGAGTTACCATCCTTTCTTGCTGTGCAGTTCAGAGTATATAAACCAAACTGTGAAGGTGCCTGAAATGTCACATTATATGTTCCATCACCGTTATCAGTTATATTTTCTTGTGGAACCTCCGTAGAATCGAATCTACATGTCACGTTAGCTCCAGGTATATACCTGTCCTGTCTGTAGTTTTTAACAGTAACCGTTGCGTTCACTATCCTGTCTTGAAGACCCGTTGGATTAAGAATAGTTGTATTGACATAAAGCTCACTTGTGATATTGAAGAGATAATAAGTTTCGTTCAAAAAAGTTCCGTCCTTGTTATATATCTTTACTGTAAGGTTCCAAACACCTGTATTTGATACATTGGTTAGATTATAGTAATTTGTAAACACATAGTCTCCTGCGACAAGATCACCATGGGTTTGATCATCATAAAGAACGATTGTGATATCATCACTTGTATCACTGGTTCCATTATTGAGAGTTGCATTCATATAAACAGTCAGATTCCAAGGATCAAAGGTTCTATTACAGGTTATTATAACAGATTCGTTTCGATTGAACACCGAAACAGGGTATGTTGCATTGTTGAAATTCGTTCTTGCTTCAGATTCTACTATCCATTTTTCAGGTGTGTATTGAGTTATGTTAAGAGGTTTCATGAATCCTTCTCTTACATCGCTTATTCTGTTAGGTGTATCTATAGTGTCTCCAAAGACCATGACTGACATCTCATCAATGGACTGGTTAGGTAAAATCTCCGTTTCGTTCATCTTTATACCTATTCTATCGGGTGATATAATGTTGGTTGCGTATCCCAGACTTGTCACATTTAGATTGATTATAGCTGTAAATTCACCACCACCCGAATAGGTTCCTCTCACCCATGAGAATGGCTGTGTGAAGTTACCTGTAGTTTTGTAGCCTGCACCATAAGCATCAAGGACATCAAAAGCAGGCAAACCAACTCTAGAGCTTCTATTTATAGTATAGTTAGCAATGTTAGTTATGTTATGTCTCACCTTAAACCATGTGTTATTTAAGTAGAAGTAATACTCCTTGACTATCTCTGTTTCATTTGTCTTATTCTCAGGATCATTCCAGTAGACTTCCTTACCTCTTTGAATCACTTTTATTCTAACAGGACCTGGTACGAATGTCACATTGTTTCTTAGATCGAAGGTATAGTTGATGTTACCATTAGACAGCTCGGTGTATTCTCTTGTCTTTTCTGCTGAACCTGAATATATGAAACCTTCTTCGTCTGTAAGAAGCTTGTAGAGTCTATAAAGTCCGGATGTGTTTTCTCCTCTTAATGTGTCGAAGTAGAAAACAAACTTTGTGTTATTTATAGTAAATTCTTCACCATCCCAGGTATAGTTCAGGCCTGTATTATACGATGGTTGTGACTTTTGTCCATGCTCAAGTATATCGAAGTATATATAATAGTATTTAATTGTGTTGTTATACACAGTTCCGTTGAGCATGAAAACAACCGTTCCTACAGCATTTGTTGAGGCGTTGTAATTCTCGGCCTCTTCGAACTGTGATGGTGTTTCATAAAGTATAGAACCCGAGGAGTTATACTCTATAACGCGCACAGAATTGTTGTCAAACGTCCCTGTGACGTTGAGAT
>CAYPCO010000044.1:0-5098 GCA_964409265.1 uncultured archaeon
TATATTAGTATCCCTTTCAGTATTGATTATCATGTACATAAAACAAAAGGTGTTTTCATCTAGGTGAACTATGGACGTGCTTCATTTGGCAACATTCTTATCAGGTCTTTACACTTTGGTTAAAGGAGCAGATATAATAACAGATCATGCTTCGCAAATGGCTAAGAAACTGGGTATATCCGAGCTTGTTATAGGAATAACTCTTGTTGCGATATCAACATCACTGCCCGAGCTTGCGGTCTCGATACTTTCTGTAGTAACACGGGTTGGGGGGATAGCTACAGGAACAATCATAGGTTCTAACATAGCGAATATAGGATTGATAATAGGGCTTTCTGCTTTGATATCTCCATTACTTAACAGAAAATCTTTTCTTAAGGAAGGGTATTATATGCTAATTTTCACTTTGGGTGTATCAATCTTTCTTATAGATGGTATGGTTTTTTACGAAGGTATTATAATACTTTTAGGTCTTGTTCTGTACAATTACGTTCTTCTAAAGAATGAAGCACAGCCTGCAAACACTCGAGAAAATAAAATTAACAATAAAAAAGCACACCATCTTATTATGTGTGTTTTTGGGGCGCTCCTGGTTTTCGTTGGTGCTCACCTTGTTGTTCATTCGACATTAAAGATAGCAGAGATGCTAGGGATATCTGAAATAGTTGTGGCTCTCGTGGCCGTCGCCGTAGGAACATCATTACCAGAACTTGCAACATCCTTTGTTGCTGCCATTAAAAAGATGCGTGGTATAAGTCTTGGTAATATAATAGGAAGCAATATTTTCAACATAGGTATACTTGGTTTCGCATCCCTTTTTGACAAAGTCCCTGTTGACTATACCGTTGTTACCCTTGACATACCCGTTATGATTATAATAACAATGCTTTTTCTGATATTCATGAGAACCGATTGGAAGATATCCAGAATAGAAGCACTTACACTTCTGATAATATACACAATATTTGTTCTCGTCCACTTCATTTAATAAGTTTTCCTAAAGAATCGAGTTTTTCACCTTCAAGAAATCTTTTCAAAACTCGAGGAAGGTCTGATATTTTAACTCTTATCTGGTTCATCGTGTCTCTGTCCCTCAAGGTGACATCGTCCTTTTTCAAGGTATCGTAATCTATCGTTATTCCAGCAGGAATCCCAATCTCATCTATTCTTCTGTATCTTCTCCCTATACTACCAGATTCGTCATAAAACACATCAAAACCATGTTCTTTAAGCATATTATAAACAGATCTTGCCTTTTCCGGAAGACCATCTCTACTAACAAGTGGAAAGACACCTGCGTCTAATGGTGAAATAATTCTCGGAAACCTTAACACACTTCTCTCTTCCTCTTCGTCGTATGCAATATCAAAAAGCGCGAATATGTTTCTATCAACTCCAAAACTCAGTTCAACAACATGTGGTATAAATTTCTTACCATTTACATCAACTGTCATGCTCTCTTCGGAAATCTTTTGATGTCCAGAAAGGTCATGATCGGTCCTGTAATGTATACCAGCAACCTCTTTAAAACCTTTCATACAGTCAAGGTAAAGCTCAATATCCCAATGATACTTATTGTAAAACGCCTTTTCATCACCAACAAGCTCTCTGAACCTGAACCTCTCAGGTTTTATCTTTACAACATCCAGATAAAATTGCTGAATCTTTGCCATGTAATAAACGTAAAATCTTGGTAAACCTAGCTTCTTGACAACACCATCACACGACACTACTGTGATCTCACCGCTCTTTCTTGCTTTTGCTGGAAGAAGTCTGAGCTTGTATCCTTTTACTTTATCGAAATCTGGATGTTTGTCTATATCATCTGGATCGAAAAATATCTGTAGTTCTGCTTGTGTGAATTCCCTCATCCTCATTAAAACATTTCTTGGTGATATCTCATTCCTAAAAGCCCTTCCTATTATGGCAAGACCGAGGGGAAGCCTCCTTCTCAAAGCTTCAAATTCGTATTTGAAATTAACATATGCACCCTGCGCGGTTTCTGGTGTTAGATATGCCCTTACGGGTTTTCCAACACCAACATCCACAGGAAACATCATGTTTATTACACCGATTTCTTCTAATTTGCCACCACATTTAGGACAGGTTATGTTGTATTTCTTTATCATTTCCAGAAGCCTTTCAAGAGACGCTCCCTCAAACGAATAACCTGTTTTTTCCTCAAGAAGCTGATCGGCCCTCTCGACATTAAGACACTTTTTGCATTTGATCACGGGGTCTATAAATGATTCCAGGTGACCAGAAGCCCTGAAGACCTGTTCAGGCATTATGTAGGATGTCTGTATTTCATGAAAATTATCATCCAACCCAAGAAAATACCTTCTCCATAATCCTTCCCATCTTCTCTTAAGAGACATTCCCAAATGGGCATAATCGTAAAAACCAGACAAACCACCATAAATGAGAGAACTCTGCCAGAAGAAACCCCTTCTTTTTGCGATGTTAAGAATCTTTTTCAGCTTGTCTTCAGGCATTCATATCACTGGTTTATTTTAAACTCTTATTTTATATATCTATTTTGAACATTACCTCTATATGTACGTGTATGGGTGGTTCATAGTTTTTATAAGTTTTGTTATGCAAGGCTTATTTTCAAGATTTTTTGCTCATTTGTGGCTTAAGAAAAGAAAAAGACCAAAACTAAAGTCATACCCAAAGGTTTCTGTAATAATTCCCGCATACAAATCAGAAAAAACAATAAAATATAGCATATTATCTGCAAAAAGGCTTGACTATCCAAAAAAGGAAATAATAGTTGTTAATGATTCTCAAGACGGAACACCTGAGATATGCAAGAAGTTGGGCGTTAGATGCATTCAAAACAAAAAAAGACTTGGAAAACCCGTAAGTCTTAATAAAGCGGTCAAAAAAACCACAGGCGATGTTCTTTTTTTCTTAGACTCTGATACGGTTGTTGAAAAGGATGCCTTACAAAAAATAATACCTTGGTTTTCTAAGCCAGATGTTGCTGTAGTTGCACCAAAGTATGTATGCCTAAATAAAGGTTTTATACCTCACTTGGCCTCGATAGAAAATATGTTCAATAACGCTCTCTTCAAAATGCACATGTATTTTGGTTCTATGCTTTCATTCAGGGGTTGTGGGGTTGCAATAAGAAGAGATGTGTTTCTCAAATTGGGTGGGTGGTCAAAAACACTTATAGAGGATACGGATTTTGCCATGAAGGTTCTCAGGTCTGGATATGTTGTTCATTACGAGCCCGATGCTGTTGTAAGAACAAAAGAGCCAGAAGACGTGAAGGAGCTAAAATCGCAGAAAATAAGATGGGGTATGGGTACATGGTTTATAACAAGAAATCATGGATCAACATGTTTAAACAAGCAATTTCTTTTACATTTCGGTCCGTATTTTACCATCGCAATTGTTATATTGTTTTTAACAGGGTATAGTATATGGCAGTTCTTTTTTGGTGTGTCTGCCCTAAAGACCGCTGCAACCTTTTTCTCAAACCTCTTGCTTTTCTGTTTTCTTGGAGGACTTCTGAATCTTATAATCCTTGTATCATTAGAAAGGAAAGACCTGAAGGATATTTTAATGCTTATACCTTACGTGTTTTTTTACATTCCACTAACGTTGGGGTGTTATTTTTTTGGTATAGCAAAAGGTATAAAGGCAAAAAGAAAAGGTCATGAAGAGTTAGATTTGGGCATGTGGGATTAATTTTATAAAGTTTAAAGGCCAAATTTTTATTGAACAGGCCATGAGAGCATCAAACCTTGTATCCAAAGCGAATTCTATGGGACATGGATACACAAAGAAGGCCTGTTTCACACTCCCAATCATCGTATGGTCATGATTGGGATGATTCCGTTTTTCTTCTGAACGGATGACCAATCTTCCTGGGTTCTGGGTCGCATCGGATTTCTTCTCTTGAACTGGGCGCAGAGCAAAGTCCAGGGAACGTAATCCCCAAATTCTTTGCGCTCTTAGCGCCTAGTACACCCAACCCGTAAGAAGAACAATGCCCGGGTGGAGCAAAGTCCAGGGAACGTAATCCCATTTAAACAAGCGCTCCTTAAAACCCGGGCACCCAACCCCTATTCTTGCTTTGATCGTGATATCTTATCTATCTCTGAGGCAATTATATCTATTTTGCTAGCAACATCCTCCATTTCATTCTGGAGATTTCCTATAAGCCTTTCAACCTCCTTTTTGTTATCCTCAACAAGTTTTATCGCATCCTCTATTTTCTTATGTGTCATTACACCAGCACCAAGATTTGTTATAACCTTTTTAAAATCTATAATTTTACCATGAAGGTAACAACCGCTTCCGATCGGAACGAGTATTTCATTGTTTTCCTTGAGTTTACTCACATCTTTAAGCGATTCTCTCGTCGAATCTAATTCTATGAGCCTTCTTTGAAGATTTATTATATTTTCTCTGAGCTCCTCTAGGTGTTTCTGTAGTATTTGATAAAGCACGATCTTTTCTTGAAGTTCTTTGTCCATTTCTTCACCTGTATACCTTCAATTTACCAGTTATTCTATTTATTGTTTTCTCATCTTCTGGACCAATACCAACAGCTGTAATAGTTCCGGGTTTTATCTCGGTTTTACCAGCATCTCTTATCAAAGAACACGGAATGCCCGCATCTTTCGCTTTTCTAAACACACCCTTTAGTTCTTTAAGATCTTTCACTTTGACAACAACCTTTTTCGACCCCTCCTTCTCCCATCGCGAGATGATGCTCTTCTTAGATTTTTTGTATGCTTCAAGAGACGCATGAGCAACCTGTACGGCAAGTTTACCGCGACTTAGCTTTAAATCTTCCCTGACAACGATTACTTGTTTATACATGCTCTAAAAATAGAAAGCAATAAATAAAAATATAAGGGAAAGGGTGTTAATGGAGAATTATTATTTTTAACTTGCTGTTCCTGTGATAGTTCCGGTACTGGTAAATCCTGTTAGTCCCGTGTCCAAATTATCATAATTTATCTCAATTATTATTGAATAAGATGCTCCTGGGTTTGGTCCTGAAAACGTACCACCGTACATTTCAAATTTCTGTTCATCGCTGGGCCCTAGGGTTACAGGAAGCTGAACATTTGTT
>CAYPCO010000045.1:0-4996 GCA_964409265.1 uncultured archaeon
TGTTTCGAACCCTCGACCTACGGCTTTCTTCACCTGGGTTTAAACCCATCAGCCCTTCTAACCCAGTGGTTAGAAGGCCGCCGCTCTATCCAGCTGAGCTACGGGGGCTTAATTATGCCTTGTCTGGATTAATATATAAAATTTAACCAATTTATATGGGAACCCTTTTAGAAGGAGCAAGACAGGCATTGTTCGTTTGCCTGGGATTGAAGAAAAATGAAAAGATTACAATAATAACGGACTTAGAAACCCTGAAAGTAGGAAAAACTTTTCATGATGTCGCAAGAAAGGTAACTCCTAATATAAATGTGTTTGTTCTTGAAGATTTTGGAAAAAGACCTTTACAACAACTTCCTCAAGAGATAGCATCTGAAGTTAAAGAATCTGATGTTGTTCTATTTGCTGCAAAAAAGATAGGTAATGAGGTTTATACGATCAGAAGACCGTTAAGACATCTCGCATCTCACGCACGATTCGCATCTATGCCTGGTGTGAACGAGAAGGTTATGGAGACAGGCATGTGTACAGATCATAAAAAGATCTGGAAGTTTTCAAAAAAAGTTTATAATTTACTCTCGTGTGCCAAAGAGATTCTAGTTAAAACACCAGCAGGAACAAATCTCGAAGTTGAATTGAACAAAAGATTTAAGTGGATGAATTCTGATGGTGACTTAAGAAGAGGGTCTCCCTGTGTCAATCTTCCTGGTGCTGAGATATGGACATATCCTGCAAAGATAGAAGGTATTGCAGTAATAGATGGTATTTTGGGGGATTACTTTTCTGAAAGATATGGTCTTCTCGATGATAATCCTGTTGTTTTGAGAATAGAAAATGGATCTGTTATTTCTGTTGAATGTGAAAATCCTAAATTAGAAAAAGATCTTAACGCTTACCTCAGTTCTGATAAGAATGGAAAGAGAATAGGTGAATTCGCTCTGGGAACAAATCCATTTCTAAAGGACTTTATAGGCATATGTCTTCAAGATGAAAAACTACCGACGGTTCATATCGCAATGGGGAATCCTTATCCTGAACTCACAGGGGCGGAATATACATCCAAGATTCATGTGGACGGTGTTATGAGAAATGCCTCAGTATGGGTTGATGGAAAATTAATCTTGAGTAAAGGAAAGTATAGATTATGAATTAAAGCTCTTTCTCGAGAATTATTCTTTTTTCCTTATAACCAAGTGATCTGCACATAGCAAGAGATGTCTGATTTGATAGTGTGACTGTTGCACGTATCCTCTTGATCCCTTTTGATTTAAAATATCTTTCTGCTTCTTTCATGAGAAGTTTACCAAGACCCTTTCCTCGATGTTCATTTCTCACAAAAACGTGTTCTATATACCCGCACGTTCCTGTGAGTGTCTTTTTTATAAAGAAGTAAATATATCCTATTATCTCACCATCCTTTTCGATAACCTTAACTGTTTCTGGGTCTTTTCTTACTCTGGAAAGAAGAGATCTCTTAAACATCTCCAAGTCTATCTTAGAATCTGGAAAACTTATCCTTCCACTTTCCTGTTTGAACATGGTTATAACATCAAGGTCTTCTGGTTTGAAGTTTCTTATGACAAATTCCATAGATTATATTAGGCGCTCTAAGATTTTTGTAATTATCTCTGCCATTATTTCTGAACCTTTGTGTGGATGCCAAAATGTTAAAAATGTCGTTGGTTCAAAATTTAAGACTATTCTATCACTCGGAAAAAGTTGTTTTTTAGGTCCTATGGATTTTGAACCTTTGAAAAAATGTTCAACTGTTACACGAGGTGGCTCGCACCTTTGAAGCGCTTTTTTTGTAAGTGAAAGAAAGTTTGCAGTAGTGAAGTTCTCTTTAAGAATATCTATCTCGCTTTCTTCACAGTAACGCTTAAGACCTTCCAGATCTTTCTTCATGTTCTCCAGAAATTCCATCTGTATTTTGTCAAGACCTATTGTGCGATAGACTCGTAGAATGTTATTTATTGCTCTTTCCTCTTCAAGATAAACAACCCTCTTATAGCTTTTTTCAACTTTCTTGAAGAAATTAGCATAATGGGAATTTACCTCCTCAACTATGTCTATTATGTGTTTTTTTAGTCCGTATTTTGTGCTTAGAACAGTAATATCCATTATGCTAGGCAGGATCTTTATTCTTGAATAAGCTGTATGAACGAGCGATATGTAAAATCCCTTTTTTACCTCGTTCCAAAAGCTTTTGTAAATAAAAAGTCTCTGGGCATAGTCTTCAGGGTCCCTTGCTGCAAATGCGTATTTTTTTCTGAACTCATACAGCCTTTTCTGATTGACATCTTTAACAAAATCAGCGTATATCTCTATAGCTTCTTTTTTTGGAGGGATATCCCTGTTGAAATCAATACCATAAGCTCTTTTTCTTGGTATAGCAGAAACTATAAGAGTTCCTCCTGTTTTAAGCCAAGACAGACTTGCAACTGTCTCTGAATTTCCATCACGAGACATCGGACGCTCCAAAGCAGGTCCTGAATGCAGTGTAACATAATAAGGTTCCTTGTTACCTTCTCTATAGATTATAAAACCTGTTCTAAAATCAGCACGCATATTTTAATTTTGTTCCGAGGTTGCTTTTAAATGAAAAGCACATTATTTATTTTTATGGACAAGATCAAGAAATCTATTGCGCAGATTATATCAAAAAAAATAAAAGTTAAACAGAACGAGATTCTTGAATCGATCGAAAAACCACCAAACAGGATAAAGGCTGATTTTGCTCTGCCGTGTTTTAGATTTTCCAAAAAATTAAAGAAAAACCCTGAAACCATTGCTTTAGATATATTCTCTGTGTTTGAAAATGTGAAAAAACCTTTTTTGAAAAGTGTTGAACCTCTTGGCCCTTATGTTAACTTCTATCTTGATTGGCAATACCTTGGAGGTAAGATTTTAAGAGAGGTGTTAAAAAAGAAAGAAAAATATGGCTCTGCAAAGAAGAGAAAAAAAATTCTTATAGAGCATACAAGTGCTAATCCTGATGGTCCTTTACATATAGGACACTTCAGGAATTCGGTTCTAGGAGATTCTATTGCAAGAATACTAAAATTTTCTGGAAATCGAGTAAGAACAGAGTTTTACGTGAACGATACGGGGAGACAGATAGCTATTGCTGTGATGGAGTCTATGAGAACCGAGAAGAGATTAGAGGGTAAACCAGATTGGTGGGTCCTTAATCTTTACATCTCTGGTAATAGAAAAATAGAGAAAGACCCGAAACTTGAGAAAGAGTTAAGGAACATAATGTTAAGATATGAATCTGGTGATAAGGAGCTTCTTGGTGCATACAGCTTCATAGTCGACTCTTGTCTGGAAGGCCACAAAGAAACTCTTAAACGTATAGGAATAAAGATAGATAATTTTGTGAAAGAAAGTAAGTTCATATTCAATGGTGATGTTTACAAGATCCTTGATAAGATAAAAAAACTTCCTCAAGGCAAAATAGATGGAAAAAGGATATGGGTTGATTTGAAAAAGGCAGGAATAGATAGAGAATTCACACTTACAAGGTCTGATGGAACAACTATATATCCTGCAAGGGATCTAGCATATCATAAGGATAAATTTTCAAGAGCGAGATTTAATATAAGCATTATAGGAACCGATCAAAAATTCTACTTCAAACAATTGATTGAGACTCTTAAACTTCTCTTTCCGAAAAAGGTTAAGAATTACAAGGTTATCTTTTATGAGTTCCTTTTGCTTCCAACAGGCTCTTTATCAACAAGAAAAGGTAGATTCATCTCTGTAGATGAGCTTGTAGATAAAGTGATTGAAAGGGCAAGGGAGGTTGTAGAGGAAAAGATGCCTCATTATAGCGAATCTTTAAAGAACAAAATTGCCGAAGTGGTTGGTGTAGGTGCTCTTAAATATGCCATGCTGAAAGTATCACCGGAGAAGACATACACATTCAACATAGAGGATATCCTTAACTTCGAAGGTAACACAGCTCCTTACATCCAGTACACATACGCGAGAGCGTGTTCTATTCTGAGAAAGGCAGGAATAAAAAGATATACATATAATGCCAAGTTGTTGGAAAGGGAAGAAGAAATATCACTTTTGAAAAAACTTTCAGAATTTCCAAGGGTTGTTTCAGATGCAGCGGAGCAATGTAGACCGCATTTTATAGCAAATTATGCATATGAACTTTCATCCCTTTTTAATGAGTTCTATCAGAAGGTTCCAGTCATACACTCCCAGCAAGATTTGAAGACAACCAGGCTCTCTCTTGTCAAGGCAGTAACAATAGTTCTTAGGAATGCCTTAGGTCTGCTTGGAATAGAGGCGCCAGAAAGAATGTAGTTACTCTCTTCTTTTGACAACAAACTCAACGTCTCTTTTTAAAATTGTTTTTCTTCCAGCATGTCTTGCTAAAGAAACAATCTCTCTTGCACATTCCTCAGCCTCCTCCAGTGTTAGATTTCTTAGAGTCTTGAGAGCATCTGTAGAGATTCTTTTAACACCTGCCTTTTTTGCTATCCTCATAAGAGGTTTCAAGGGAAACTCCTTTGTCCTCATATTCTCTTCCTCTTGGATTTTTCTCTAAACCTCAATTCATCTTCAACAACCTTTCTTGGCATGATTCCTGAACGATAAGCTGCTCTTGTGATTGCATGTGAACCAAGAGGTGATGTAATGATTATGAAAATAGCTATGAGAAATGCCTTAACTGTAAGAAACGGAAATCCTTCTATACATATGCCTAAAATCATAACACACGAACCGCCTACATTTATAACCGTCTGAGCATGTGTCCGTGTATAGACATCTGGAAATCTTAACAGCCCTAAAGAACCTATCAACGCAACCATGGCTCCTAAAAACATCAATATTGTTCCTATCATTCTCCCAACCCTTTCCCTTCCAGATATTTTGCTATGGCCAAAGTTCCTGTAAACCCTAACAGTGCGTATATAATAGCGACATCAGCAAACACAGGATACTTCAAAGAAAGTATAAGTATGAGCACAACTATTAATGA
>CAYPCO010000046.1:0-4824 GCA_964409265.1 uncultured archaeon
CTCTCAAAAAGGAGATAGAAGATCTCTCGGCTGAGATGGCAGAGTCAGAGATAGTTGATGATGTTAAATCAAGAATTGAGGATATGAGGATATATTTCGAGAGTAAAAATGAGGAAAGCGAAAAGAATATACTCGATCTAAGTAAGAACTTTGAAAGAAGAATATCTGATATAAACTCTCGGTTAAAGCACTTAGAATCCGTAACAGGCGACCTAAAGACCCAGATAAATGCTATAAGACTATCCGACGAAGGGATAGAAACAAAACTTGAAAGCACCAAGGTCTACTTTGAGGAAAAATTAAAATCACTTACAAAGTCCTTTGAGGCAAAATTAACAGCACTAAGAAGTGATATAGAGGCTATGATTTCTGAAGTAAAGGAAAGGGAAGAAAGGGAAAGAGAAAGACTTTATTCCATACTTCAGGAGTGAAAAACATGGTAAGCCTTAATGAACTCGAAAGGGCAATACTCAATCTCAAAGAAAGAGAAAGAAAATGGAAGACAAGCTACAATACACTGGCAGAGCAATTCAGTGAGGAAATGAATTATACCAAGAAAAAACTATCAGAGCTCGAATTTGCTATAAGTGATATAAAGAGATTCAAGGATGGTGTGATTAAGAAATTTGAAATGATGGATAACAGATTCCTTATGATATCCAAAGATATATATGGTCTCAGAGAGAGCGTATCTGAGATAAAAGATATGATTAACAACATTTTCGATGAGATAAAATCCATACAGAAAGACACCCTTAAATTTAGAGAAAAGGTAAGGGAATACGATGCTGAGATAACCCAGATATACGAAAGAAAGCTAGAGAGCTTCAAAAGGGATGTTGATAAACTTCTTACAAAACTCGAGAATGATATCAAAGCCCTGCAGGAGCCATCCAATCGTGAGGTAATGCCAGTGGTTATTCACACAACAGGGACGCCCTTGCCAATACATCAGAGATTTTATGCTCTTGAGTCTCAGGGCATGAGTGATGAAGAGATAATAGAAACACTCAAAAAAGAGGGTTACAGTCCTTTAGAAATAGACAGCATCCTTAAAGAAAGACTAAAATCAGAAATTCCATCAGAAAGAAATGAAGATATAGAGATGGAGATGCATAGTTTGATGGAAAAGATCCACGAACTTGATGAAAAGATCGAGGCGTTAAGTGAATTTATAAATAATCTTAAAACAGAAGATTCTAGCTCAAACGAAAGAGAAGTGCGAAATTTTGTTAAAGGTGCTGAAAACATAGAAACCACTTTGAAGGAGAATATCTCACCTATGATTGAGAGCCTTAAAGAGATGATCGATCGCATAAAATCGAAAAAGCGTGATGAAAATGTGTGAAATGTTTTATATTCTTGCTTCGATACAGATCTTTACATTCCTAACAATAGCTTTTATGCTGAGGAGAATAAGAAAGAAACTGGAGTTTTCAGAAGGCTCATCTTTAGCTGGCTTGAAACATATATTTAATTTACATAAGAAGAAATCATCTTAACTCCTTTAATATCTCTTTGGCTTTAGAAACACTTATTTCACCATCTTTCAACATCCTAGAAACAACAGCATCTATCTCCTTTTCTGATGCACCTGCTGTTACTGCTATGTTTTTTGCATGAAGCTTCATATGACCTTTCTGTATACCTTCGGTTGCCAGTGCTCTAAGAGCAGCAAAATTCTGCGCGAGACCCACGGCAGCTAATATCTCACTGAGCTCTCTTGCAGATTTCACACCAAGAATCTTTAGAGCAATTCATGCAATAGGATTGGTTCTTATCGAACCACCAACTATTCCAACAGCGACAGGAAGCTCTATACTTCCTATAAGATTCCCTTCTTTATCTCTCTCATATCTCGTCAAGGGTTTATAACCCTTCAGGGCTGCGTATGCATGAGCCCCAGCCTCGACTGCCCTAAAATCATTTCCAGTTGCTATAACGACAGCATCGATACCATTCATTATTCCTTTATTATGTGTTGCACACCTGTAAGGATCTGCCTCCGCAAAGGCATAAGCATCCAAAATACCATCAACAATTTCTTTACCGGACATAACACCTTTAACACTTTCTTCTAAAGCTTCCTTGGTCCATTTCGCCCTTGCTCTCGCAATCCTTCTTTCAGCAAGATTGGATACTATCCTTAATCTGCTCTTACCACCGCTGAGCTCTTCAAGCTTGGATGAAATCGCTTCAGCCATAGTATTTACAGCATTAGCACCCATTGCGTCTAGAACATTAACAAGTATATGAACGATAAGCATCTCACCTCTTTTGCTTCTCAGTATTCTGGTTTCAAGGTCAACAGCACCACCACCAAGCCTAACAAGGGTTGAATCCTTTTTATTCATTAGGTCTATTAGCTCATTTTTATGCAGCCTGATGTTCTCGATTGCTTTGTTTATATCAGGCACATTAACAATCTGAATCTGACCTATCATTATAGGTTCTGTTGATTCTGCTTGAAAACCTCCAGAACCTCTACAAAGTTTAGCGGCATTTGATGCAGCAGCAACAACCGATGGTTCTTCGATCGCCATTGGTATGAGATAGTCCTTACCATTTATCAGAAAATTTGTAGCGATTCCCAAAGGAAGATGAAAAGCACCCGTAACGTTCTCTATCATCATATCACAGGTCTTTATGTCTAAAGCACTCGTGTCTTTCAAAAGTTTTACCTCTTCATCTGTAAGATCAGCAAAATCTTTGACTATTTTAAGTCTTTCTTCAATGGATTTTTTGTAAAATCCAGGTATAGCGGAGGTTTTCATGGTTAAGAAGTTATGAAAACTGTTTTAAATGCTTTTCACAAATATGAATATCAGTTGGGTCTGTGGTCTAGCTGGTTAGGACGCCGCCTTCACACGGCGGAGATCCCCGGTTCGAATCCGGGCGGACCCATGAATAGATTTAAAAAACCCCATCCAAAGTTAAATAAAGGGCCTGTGGTCTAGCTGGTTAGGACGTCCGCTTGACGTGACCCTTTTCGCTGACGCGAAAAGCGTCAGCGGAAGGTTTTGAAATGCGGGAGGTCGCCGGTTCGAATCCGGCCGGGCCCATTAGAAGATACACTCACAAATGAATCAAATCATTCAATAAAGAACGCTCCGGTCGTCTAGTCCGGTCAAGGATACAGGCCTTTCGAGGATTACTCGAAAGGGTTGATGACCCTTTTTGGGTTAAATGATATGAAGAAAGCCTGTGACGCGGGTTCAAATCCCGCCCGGAGCATGCGGGGGTGCCCGAGCGGTCAAAGGGGCTAGGCTAAGGACCTAGTGGCTTAGTGCCTGCCAGGGTTCAAAACTAACCCTTCTTGAAAGGGTTAATCAAGAAAAGTGGAAATCCCTGCCCCCGCATCGCTCCAATAATTCTATTATCTTCCTTTTTATATGAGCTCTGTTTTTTCTATCGAGAAAGAAGAGAATACCCATGTTTTTATATTTGTTGACAAGGTTTCTATGTAAGACCATAAGACAATCTTTTTCAGAATTTAAGGCCCTATTAACCACGCTACAAAACTTCTCAGATACCATTTCCATGGTTCCAATCTCGTCTATCACCAAAAGTTTTATTTCAGGATCGTTAATTGATCTCTCTATTGCCTTTACACCGATGTCTTCCAAATCTTTAACATTGACACCATACTTACCTATTCTGGGTCCTGAAAAATCCACACGAGATAAAATGCCTGTCCTGCCTGATGCTATATCAACTATCTTGAACCCCATCCTGTCATGGTCTCTTATTTCAGGAGTTACTATTCCTCCTACCTTAACACCAAGCTCTCTAATAATCTCCATGACAAGACTGGATTTTCCAGAACCAGGCAGTCCTGTAATAAAAATCTTCTTCCCCATGTTAAGCTTTTATTTTTGACAATTAAATTTTAGTCTATGAAAGCGTTTCTAGCAACAGGGATTATAGGAAGTTTTGCATTTGATCCTGAAGGGAATATCATAGAATATAGGCTTTTTCCCAAGGACCCGGTAAAGATATCCGAAAGACTAAAGTCGGTCAGGGAAGGGAAAGTTATAGATGAAGAAAGGGATATAGTAGAATCTCTTGTTAAGAAAGGTTACAAAGAAATAGTTTGGGATAAACCCGTTCAGCTAAAAAACATATCATGTGTAGAAAAAAAAGATAATCTTGCAACGAAAACTTTAAGTGCGAATTTTAGAAGATTCGCAATTGAGCTTAAATGGGTAACCACTCAGGCTGAACTCAATGAGATTCTTTCAAAGGTTAATATAGAGCTAACGAAATCAAAACTCAAGGAGAAAAAAACTGACAAACTTATAATCCATGCTATTACAACTCTTGACGAGATAGACAAAACCCTGAACCTCTTCGTGGAAAAACTCAGAGAATGGTATGGTCTGTACTTTCCTGAAGCATCCAAGAACATACAATCACATGAGAAATTTGTAGAGATAGTTTTACTTGGTAAGAAAGAAAATTTAAAAGATCCGGAATTGATGGAGTTGATAGAAAAATCATCGGGTATGGAATTTTCAGACGAAGATTTAGAGCAACTTATCAATGTCGCAGGATTTGTTTCAAATCTCTACAAGGTTAGAAAAAATTTAGCAAGATATGTTGAAGTGAGTGTGAAAAATTTCATGCCCAACACCTCAGCAGTTGCAGGATCAATCCTTGCAGCGAGACTTCTTGCCTTGGCAGGAAGTCTTGAGAAGATGTCGAGGATGCCATCATCAACCATACAACTTCTCGGTGCAGAGAAGGCATTGTTTAGACATCTTAAGGGTGGGGGCAAGGCCCCTAAGTATGGCATACTCTTCAGTCATCCACTTGTGCAAAAAG
>CAYPCO010000047.1:0-4798 GCA_964409265.1 uncultured archaeon
ACTTGCAACATTGGCAAATGTTGTGTATATCTTGTTTTTGAGACTCTCCCCGTCCATGATAAATATTTAAATGCCTTTCTTAAATATTTAATAGATTTTAAATTCATTAAATGAGACTATGGAAAGGATAATAGACCGAACAAAATCAGTCTGTCCAGAATGTCTTAAGATAATTGATGCTGAGATTTTTGAAAGAAATGGCTCTGTGTACATAAGAAAAACGTGTCCTAAGCATGGTAAATTCGAGGATGTTTATTGGGGAAGTTATGAGATGTATGAAAAAGCGAAAAGATTTGCTGTTGATGGAAAAGGTATAGAGAATCCCAACGTTGAAAGGAAGAATCCCGTGTGTCCTCTGAGTTGTGGTCTTTGTAGTTTACACAAAAGCCATACAGCACTTGCAAATATAGTTGTGACCAATAGATGTGACCTTAACTGTTGGTATTGTTTCTTCTATGCAAAAAAGGCAGGATACGTTTATGAGCCAACTCTGGGACAGATACGTGAGATGGTCCATAAACTAAGAAATGAAAGACCTGTTCCATGCAATGCTGTCCAACTTACAGGCGGTGAACCAGCTCTCAGAGACGATTTGATAGAAATGATAAAAATAATAAAGGAAGAGGGTATAGATCATGTACAACTTAACACTAATGGTATAAGACTTTCCAAAGATCCTGATTTTGCTATGAGAGTCAGGGAGGCTGGTGTTAATACGGTTTATCTTAGTTTCGATGGTGTAACACCTAAAACAAATCCGAAAAATCACTGGGAAATTCCAGGGGCACTTGAGAATTGCAAAAAGGCCGGGCTGGGAGTAGTCTTGGTTCCGACCATAATCAAGGGTGTTAATGATCATGAGATTGGTGATATAATTAGATTCGGGCTTAAGAACATAGATGTCGTGAGAGGTGTGAACTATCAACCTATTTCTTTGGTAGGAAGAGTCCCAAGAAGTCAAAGAATGAAATACAGAATAACAATACCAGATGTTATCAAAAAGATAGAAGAACAGACTCGAGGGCAGATAACACAGGATGATTTTTATCCCGTTCCAAGTGTTGCTCCTGTGACCAATTTTGTTGAGGCGTTGACAGGCAGGGCCCAGTATCTGTTAAGCACACATTTTGCATGTGGTATGGCAACATATATCTTCAAGGCTGACAGAAAGATGATTCCGATAACGAGATTTGTTGATGTTGAGGGTCTCTTCGAATATCTTAATGATCTTGCCTCAGAGATAAAAAACGGTAAAAACAGATTTATTGCAAGTTTACAGTTGCTCTTTAAGATAAACTCGTTTATAGACAAAGACAAAGCACCGAAGGGTTTCAACCTTGGAAAAATAATTTATAACGCACTAGTTAAACACAACTACAATGCCCTCGCAGAGTTTCATTACAAATCACTCTTCATAGGAATGATGCACTTCCAAGATTTGTATAATTATGATATAGAAAGGGTTAAAAGATGTTGTATACACTATGCAACTCCCGACCCAAAGATGCCTATAATTCCTTTCTGTGCATTTAATGTAATACCCGAACTTTACAGGGACAGGGTTCAGAAAAAATACTCTATGTCCATAAAGGAATGGGAGAAAAAAACAGGGAAAAAGCTAAAAGATGATCTGTACATAAGGAAGCTTCAAAAAAGAACACTAAAGAAAAGAAAAAGTTCAGCAAAACATAAAAGAAAGAGGAAAAAATAATTAATATATGATCGATGTGACCCTTTCAATAACATATTTTGCCTTTCTCCTTGGCTTTGGTGTAATTGTTGCTAATCTTCTGAAGAAGATAAAGATTCCTGATACATTTTTCTTGCTTCTTTTAGGTCTTTTGCTTGGACCGACGGTTTTTGCAAATCCCTGGGTCCAGCAATATATGAACATCACACTTGTGGATATAAACGCGATGGGCGGAATACCTGATTTTTTAAGGGTTCTTGCATTGATCCTGATTGTATTCACGGGAACATTTAACATAAGCTTATCGTCCTTCAAAAGACTATCAGATATCTCCATAAATCTTGCGCTTATTGGCGTGGTTTTCAACACACTTTTTCTTGGTATATTCGCCCATTACATGTTTGGGTTGAGCCTTATCCAGGCATTTTTACTGTCCTCTGTGATAAGTGGAACGGGAACGGGTGTGATAGTTGCATTTGAAGATGTTGTGAAAAAACATAGAAAAACCGTTTCAATTCTGAAGATGGAATCAATCTTGAATTCGCCTCTTACCGTTCTTTTCCCTCTACTCTTTCTTGATCTTGTTAGCATGGAATCTGGAGCATTATTCGAACCAATCAAATATGCGTCTCAATTCTGGCAGATGATAGTCGCTGGTGTTGGAACAGGAATAATAATAGGTTTTGGTGTATCCAAGTTTTTGAAAGGTATGTTGAAGGAATACACTGTTTTGCTGTTTCTTGCTATAGCGCTGATTACATATGCACTTGCTGAACATGTTGGTGGTTCAGGTATACTGGCTGTTGCTGTGTGTGGCTTAATAACAGGTAATATGACGTTCCGGGAAAAAAAGGAAGTTCAAGTTTTTGATGATTACTTCTCAGAGATGCTGAGAATTTCGGTCTTCACCATGCTGGGCGCTCAGGTGGTATTAAACCTTAGTCTTTACGAGCTTCAACTGGCTGTTCTTTTCTTCTTGATTGTTTTCTTCTGCAGACCAATATTTGTGATACCGAACCTTGGAAGATTTAAAGAAGAGCTTGAAAGAAAAGATATCCTCATGCTTAGTTTTGTTGCTCCTAGAGGTATATCCTCTGCTGCCATTGCTCCAATGGTTGCATCAGTTATAGGAGGAGCTACAGGCAACAAAATAATGAGCATAGTTTTTATAGTAATGCTCCTTTCGGTTCTTTCGAGCACACTAGTGGCGAGAATTATAGGCAGAGAAGAAAATTCATCAATGAAGTATTGAGAGATGAAATTTGAGTTATTTCGGAAGTTAAAGAAACATTTAAATATTTTTTGGTCTATTAAATATAGATTATGTATCGAATCGATATATTAGAAAATCTGAACAAGAAACGATTTTTGCAGCTCTCAATAGTAGTATTAATTACTATGTTTGGATTGATGAATACACTGAGTCATGCTTACGCTTATATTTCTGGTTCTGCTGTTTTGCAAATTCAGGAGCTAAAGTATAATCCGTATCCAGCAGAAGCAGGTAAATATGTAGATTTATGGATAAAGATTGAAAATATTGGAACAGAAGAAGCTAAAGATGTTACATGTATACTTTTACCAGAATATCCTTTTTCTTTAAACCCTAACGAAAACGCAGCCAGACATATTGGAAAATTGCCCGGAACAGAGGATGTAATTCTTCAATACAAATTAAGAGTTGATTCCGATGCTGTAGAAGGGTGGAATGAAATGAAAATAAAGTGTCAAACAGAAAATTCAGACAGCTGGGTAATTCATGAATTTGATATTTATGTAGAATCGAAGATTCCGGAATTTGCAATAGGTTCTATAACATCAGAGCCCACAAAACTCTTTCCTGACTCAAAAGAAAACAAACTTTTCATAGAAATTCAAAATATAGGCACAGGTGATGCAGAACTTGTATCATCGGAGCTTGTATTGCCTAGAGGCATCGTCCCTAGTGAAAGTTACTCCAATATAGCAAATCTTGGAACAATTAAAGAGGGCGAAAGCAAAACAGCAGAATATTACATAGATATTGATGAAAACACGACCCCAGGAAATTACAAGGCAAAGCTTATCATAAAATACAACTTCAATAATAATAGAAAAAAATACAAAAACCAAACATTGGATGTTGATATTGTCGTAAAACCTTTACCGTTATTTGAGATTGAAAATGTAAATATAATCCCTGATAAATTATCTCAGGGTGACAGGGCAACACTAAGATTAACAATAAAAAATGTTGGCTTTGAAGAGGCGAAAAGTGTTTCTGTTAAGATTTACAAACAAAGTGATCAGCCGTTTGATTTTGATGAAAAATATGACTATATTGGAAACCTTGAACCAAATCAAACCGGAGAAGTTGTTTTCAGATTTAATGTGGATGATAATGCTGACCTGAAAACCTATCTTTTAAAAGCAGAAATAAGATACCTCATAGATGACGATGTTAAAATTATTGAAAAACAAATACCACTCAGGGTGGAAACGGAGAAAAAGGATTCAAAGTTATTTTTCCTAGGGGCTCTTTTTATTGCTTTTGTGATATTATCTGGTGTATACTATGGATGGAAAAAAATTAAAAAATAATCTAACTCAAATCGTACCGAGAGGGTTTTTGGAGTCGTATATCCTGTTGCTTCTGAGAGATGAATCGTTACACGGCTACAAAATTATGAAAAAAATTAAAGAAAAAACAAAATTCTGGAAACCTTCACCCGGAACAATCTATCCAGCTTTACATTCTTTGGCGAAAAAGGGTTTCATAAAAGAGGTTGATGATGGAAGAAAAAAGAGATATGTATTAACCAAGAAAGGATTGAAAATCTCTAAAGAAATCAAAGGTTTTGAACAGATAATGAAAGACAAAATGAGCAAGATACTTGGGGACATTTTGAATATAAATAAATCGGAGCTTGAAGAATTTTTTGAAGATATGAGGAAAAAACATAGAGAAAGTCCATTAACTGTTCACATACACAATATGTTTAATCTGCTTTTTAAAATTTCAGACCAGCCAACAAAGTGTTTGAAAGCAGTGGAAATTCTGAAAGAAACAAATTGCAGGTTGAGAAAAATAGTAAAAATGAGGATGTGAGAATGAGCATTCTAGAAAAC
>CAYPCO010000048.1:0-4785 GCA_964409265.1 uncultured archaeon
TAAAAAGGGAAGAAAAGTTCTTTAAAGCATCTAAGAAGTTGAGTAACAGGATAACACCGGCCTTAAATCCTCATTCCGTCTATTCAGTTTCTCGTGAGAGCTTGGAGTGGTGCAGAGATTTTGCACGGGAAAACGATCTTCCTGTACATATACATCTTTCGGAAACAAAAGCAGAAAACGAGGAATGTATAAAAAGAACAGGAAAAACACCAACTGCCTATCTCGATGAGATAGGTCTTCTTGGTCCAAAAACAGTGGCTGCACATTGTGTATGGCTGAGCGATAACGATATGAAAATAATTGCAAAAAGAGGGGTGAAAGTTTCACACAATCCTGTATCAAACATGAAACTATCTACTGGTAGAGCAATGCCCTTTGAGAAAATGTTATCTCTGGGTATAATAGTTGCCCTCGGAACTGATGGATGCGCTGCAAACAACTGTCTCGATATGTTTCAAACCATGAAGTGCGCGGCACTTCTACAGAAGTTTATAGGTATGCCTACACACGCATCTGCTCAAAAGGTTTTTAATGCGGCAACTCTGGGAGGAGCTATGGCATTTAATCTGAAGGCAGGTCAGATAAGAGAAGGGTTCTTAGCGGATGTTGTCCTGATAGATCTTAACGATGTCAGGATGGTTCCAAACCATAACTTGATATCAAACATTGTGTATGCCGCTTCTCCCACGTGTATTGATACGGTCATATGCGATGGTAAGATACTTATGGAATCAGGCATAATCCCCGATGAAGACAAGGTTATAGAGAAAGCCAGAAAAGTAGCCGAAAATCTGATAGAAAGAGCAACTTAGTTTTAAAAAACTTTTTTCTGAGAATTTTTTATGCACAATAGACTTGTTGTGAAGGTTGGGAGTGGTTATATTTTCCAGAGAAATGAATACGGTTTTTACAATCCAAGACCTGGCCAGATTCCAGGTCTGGTTGAAGAACTTTCTATCTTGAGCGAGGAGAATGATGTTATACTTGTTTCTTCAGGAGCGATAGCCTCTGCTGCATGGAAACTTGGCATCAAAGAGATTCCGAAGAACGATTACGATAAGGCAAGACTTTCAGGCATAGGACAACCTGTTCTCATGGAACTCTACAGAAAGGAATTCGAAAAACACGGTAAGATCTGTGCACAGTGCCTCATAACAAGGGATGACTTTGATGTCAAGGAAAGGAGGAGAAACCTTCGAAGAAATCAAGAAGGCTATTTCCTGGAGGATATCATAGCTATATACAATGAGAACGATCTCATATCGATAGATGAAATAACATTTGGTGATAACGATATCTTGGCTGCTCTGCTTGCAAAGTATATGGATGCAGACATGCTAATTATGCTTTCTTACAGTGAAGAAGGCCTCGGTTTTGGTGGTGAGAGCTCAAAACAGAAGGCAAAAGAAATAGTTGAGAATGAAGATATACGAACGGAGATAATCAACGACCTTTACGAACTAGATGATTCAAGTCTTTACAAACCTAAGATAAGACTCGTTCTATGAAAATAAAGTGGGACACGCCCTTGGTGGGTGTTAACCTAACAAACCGATTTTCCAGGAACTCTCCTCAGTTTTGTTGGCCTGTAAGCATCGGTGGTGTGGCTTAAGGCTGCTCCCTTCCGGGCCTGACCTGGTTCACCACACCATCGACCCTACAGGGCAAAACCTCATAGTTGAGAACCTGGGTCGGTTCGGTCGGTTAACACCGCCCTTGGGCTTCGGCTCCGCCATGAGACGGTTTGCGGTTACAGGGGACGCCTAACCCCCCAGCCTAGTCCCACATTTTTATTTTGATTTTTTATTTAAAAATGGCAATAAAACTATATGTATTCGAAGAAATTGAGATTGATTTTGCAGAAAAAGAGAATAAAGATTGGAGACAGGGTTCGATTAGAATTTGATGATCAGGTTCTCGAAGGCCTTCTTATGCCAAAACCTAATCAGGGAGACCCCGATGCTTTAGTGATAAAACTCGATAACGGCTATAATATCGGTATCAAATGGAAGGATGGAATAAACCTGAGCAAGAGCAGTTC
Source organism: uncultured archaeon (assembly GCA_964409265.1). Lineage (GTDB taxonomy): Archaea > Aenigmatarchaeota > Aenigmatarchaeia > QMZP01 > QMZP01 > CAYPCO01. Next base: position 2,042 of record CAYPCO010000048.1, read on the forward strand.
AGAAGAACCAGAGATCATAGAGTCAGAGGCAGAATTCGAACTCGGAAAACTTCATCCTAAATTTAGAAAGAAATTAGAGTATGACCCGAACAAACCAACCATTTCCATACTTCATACCGGAGGGACTATCGCGTCTGTTGTTGATTATAACACTGGGGGTGTGATATCAAGATTCACTCCCCAAGATCTTTTACATATGTTTCCTGAGATATTCGATATTGCCAATATAGAAACAAGACTTGTGAGAAACATGTGGTCAGAGGATATGGTTTTTGAACATTACAGAATCCTTGCAAAGGAAATAGAGAAAGAGATAAGAAAGGGTGTTAGAGGCATAATAATAGGTCATGGAACAGACACTATGCATTACACGGCAGCTGCGTTAAGTTTTATATTCGAAGACCTTCCCGTGCCCGTTATCTTGGTTGGCGCACAAAGATCTAGTGACAGGGGTTCATCAGATGCTGGAATGAATCTTATCTGTGCAACAAGGTTCATAATAGATTCCGATTTCTCTGGTGTAGCCATATGCATGCATGAAAGTCCTAGTGATGATTTTTGTTTTATTCTCCCAGCAACAAAATCGAGAAAATGTCATACCAGCAGGAGAGATGCGTTCAGACCTATAAACGATTTGCCTATTGCAAGAGTAGATTATAAGACAGGAAAGATAATAATGCTCAGAGACGATTACAAAAAATTTGACCCAAAGAGAAAACCCAAGATTTTTAACAAGTTCGAGAAAAAGGTTGGTTTATTGAAGATTCATCCTGATATGGACCCGAAAATAATGGAGTTTTACATACACAATGGTTATAAAGGACTCGTTCTTGAAGGAACAGGTCTTGGTCACACGCCTGGGTATGAGATAGACGAGTTTACGAACGGGAATAGATTATTCTTTGAAGGCCTTAAGAAATTCATAGCTAAAGGCGGCATCATTGTCATGACCTCGCAGTGTTTATGGGGCAGGGTTAATATGAACGTCTACGACAAGGGTATAGATCTTCAGAACATAGGAATCATTCCTGGAGAGGACATGCTCCCTGAAACAGCATATATAAAACTTGCTTGGTTACTTGGAAATTTTTCGATAGAGGAAGCAAAGAAAATGATAAGAGAGAATTTAAGAGGAGAAATCACCACAAGGACCTTACCTGAAACCTTTCTTTACTAAACCTCTCTTAGAACTATAACGGTTTCCGTTTTATCGATACCGTTTATATTTCTTAGATCACGTGTAACAAAATTGCTAAGTTCCTGTATATCAGAAACTCTAACCTTTACTATTATATCGTTTCTCCCAGTCACCATGTCAACCTCTTCTACAAAGTCATTTTTCTTAAGCTCTTCTGCAAGTTGGTGCTGAGTTTTTTTCATGTTTTTCAGAAGTTTGTAGTCAACCGTTATAAGAATATATGCCATGATAGGTTTTCCAAGTTTTGTATAGTCAAGAGAGAGTGTGTAACCCTTAATGAGGCCTTTCTTTTCCATCTTCTTTATCCTGTTATGAACAGTTGTAACAGGTATGCCCGTGAGCCTAGCTATACTTTTAACTGATAATCTGGCATTTTTCTTAAGCACATCTAAAATTTTTACATCTTTTTCATCCATAATAAAAAATTTTTCCAAAATTTTATATATTTTCAGTGTTTTATTGTAAATTTTTCCATTTAAATAAAAAAAGATTTTTATACCCCTCCTGTACAAACTATTAATTATTGGGGGTTGGGTGTAGTTATGAGAACAGGGAAGAAATCCTTTGTAGAAGATAGTTTTATTGACACAGATGAGTTTATCTTCTTCTATCAGATACATATCGACCCAGAACCGGAAGATTGCCTTAGAGTGATAAGCAACTCGGTAGATGAGCCATGAGAGACCCGGATATAACCAAGATGGATGCAAAAGGAAGACTTCTTATACCCGCACATGTCAGAAAACTCCTTAACATAAGAGAAGGGTCAAAGATAGCGATTGTTCCTGAGGGAGAGGAGATAAGAATAATGCCTCTCGAAAGATAGTTTTTTAGTTTTTTGTGATCAAATTTGAAAAATGAAAGAAATAGAGATTAAATTCAAGCTTGAGAATCCAGAAGCTGTTCGTAGGAATCTTCTTGAACTTGGTGGAAACTACGAAGGAACGGTTCATGAGGAGAACTATATTTATGATTTTCCTGATTTAAGGTTGAAAAAAGAGAAAAAGCTTCTAAGGTTGAGAAAGGAAAACGATAAGGCATATCTAACATTCAAATCATCTTTATCAGATGAAGAATTCAAGATAACGGAAGAGTTTGAAACAGAGGTTTCTAATTTTTCTCAAACAGATAAAATTCTTCAAGCTCTAGGATTTCATGTCGTATGGATCTATAAGAAGGAAAAGGAGAACTGGTCTCTTTTTGGAACAAAGATAAGCATAGACAAATTGCCCTATCTTGGATGGTGGATGGAAATAGAAGGAGAAAAGAACAGTATAAAAAATGTTGTTCGATCCTTGGGATTTGATCTGGCTCAGGGTGTGACAAAGACCTACAGAGAAATATGGGATGAGTATAAAAAGAAATACAATCTGGACAGGAGAGATATGATATGAGATTCTCACATGTTATTTATGACTCATGGAAAGGGAAACAGAATGAAAAATTTGAGACCTTGTTCAACAAAATAGACTTAGACGCCCTGGGTGGTCTTATCCTTGATTTGGGTTCTGGTTCAGGTTTTCTTGGTGAGTTTCTTAAAACCTCT
>CAYPCO010000049.1:0-4738 GCA_964409265.1 uncultured archaeon
CCGTTTTTCTGATAGACGTTAAGCATAATATAACATCTCCAAGAACAGGGGGTCCTGTTATAGGTCTGGAATTAGATCCTGTGTCAGGTCTTTATTTGCTTACAAGAAAAGGAACGGTTCTTACTAAAGAAGAAGCAGCACAGCTTTTTGCTGACGCCAACATTGATATAGAACTTCCTGACAAGGACGTGTTTACAGGTAAAGAAATCTTCAGCATGTTACTTCCCAAAGAGCTTAATATGGAATTCAGGGCAAATTGTTGTAAGAACTGTAAAGAGTGTCTTAAGGAAAAATGTGAATACGACGCGTGGGTCAAGATAAAAGATGGTGTTGTTCTAACAGGAACCATAGATGCGAAGGCTATCGGTGCGTTTAAAGGTAAGATAATAAGCAAAATCCACAGATTAATTGATGATAAAGAAAGAGTTAAGAAGTTTATAGATGATTGCGGAAGACTTGGTATAGCATACACAATGAAAAGAGGGTTCTCTATAGGTATTTCTGATTTGGATCTACCAGAGGATGTTAGAAAGAAGGTTCACAAGGAGATAGAGGAATCTGTTGAGGAAGCAAATGAAATTATAACCAAATATAGAAAAGGTGAGCTAAGACTTTTACCAGGTATGACTGCTGAAGAATCAATGGAAGCTCAGATACTTAATGCTTTGTCATCGGGTGTAAGCAGGGTCAGTGATATAGTTGCTGAAACAGTTAAACAAAGTGATATCTTGGTGATGGCCTATTCTGGGGCAAAGGGATCATTGATAAACACGACTCAAATGGCTGCCGTTGTGGGTCAAGAGACGATTCTTGGTAAAAGGATAAAGAGAGGTTATCTTAATAGAACCCTTACTCATGTTAAGAAAGGAGATCTTTCTCCAATGTCACATGGTTTTGTTGCCAGAGGTTTTAAGGATGGTTTAACACCATTTGAGCTTTTCTGGAATATCATGAATGGTAGAGAAGGTCTTATGGATAAATCCTTGAGAACAAGAAAATCCGGATACATGCAGAGAAGACTTGTTAACGCTCTTCAAGATTTGAAGGTTGCAAGTGATAGGACCGTTAGAAATTCACATGGTTACATAATCCAGTTCCTTGCTGGAGAAGATGGGATAGATCCATGTAAGTCGGATAATGGTTCCTTGAACTGGAAGGAGGTAATATAATGGACCTTCCACCCAAGATACAGAGAGAACTTGAAGAATATTTTGAAAGTCATAAAATTCCTCCAGCACAAAGAGAAAAAATAAAGAAGAAGGTTCATGAGCTCTATATGAAATCTGTTTATGATCCAGAAGAAGCTATAGGCGTTGTTACAGCACAGTCGCTTTCTGAACCGGCAACACAAATGACCATGAGAACTTATCACTTTGCGGGAACTGCTGGTATACAGGTTACTTTGGGTCTACCAAGGATGATAGAGATATTCGATGCTAGAAAGGAGCCCAGAACGCCAACCATGACTGTTTACATTAAACCAGAATATCAGGATATAGAAAAGGTTAAAAAGATAGCAGAACAGATAAGAGAGGTGAAAGTCAGAGATGTTGTTCTTTCAACGGTTTTAGACCTTACCGAGATGTGGATAAGTTGCAAGTTGGATATGAAGAAGATCAAGGAACTTGATATAGACCTTGAAACACTTCCCAAAAAAATAAAGCTGCGATCAGCAGACGTTTCTGTTGAAGGTAATGAGCTTATAGTCAATTCAAAGAAGGATGATATAGGATTTATACACAAACTCAAATACGCTGTTCTTGAAAGTCATATAAAAGGTATAAGAGGTGTTACACAGGTTGTGGTGAGTAAAGAAAACGGCGAATGGGTTATAACAACTCTCGGATCGAATTTAAAGAAAGTTTTCGAGATAGAAGGTGTTGATCCGACAAGAACAACAACAAACAATATATTTGAGATATATGACGTTCTCGGAATAGAGGCAGCCAGAAACGCGATAATAAATCAGGCAAAATACACCATGGATGAACAGGGCCTTGATGTTGATATAAGATACATAACACTCCTTGCAGACCTTATGACAGTTGATGGTCAGATAAAGGCAATAGGTAGGTATGGTATCTCTGGACAAAAGCTTTCGGTTCTTGTCAGGGCATCATTCGAAGAAACCAAGAAACACTTTGTGGGCGCATCGGTAAGAGGAGAAAAAGATAATTTAAGAGGTGCTATAGAGAACATAATGTTAAATCAAGTTGCCCCTGTAGGAACGGGTTCCTTTGAGCTTATCGGTCACATACCAGAACTTAAGAAAGAGAGCAAATCAAAAAAGAAGAAATAATTTAAATATATTCTTCATAATTCACTTGATTATGAAAAAAACCATCACTATTCCAGAAGGTGTGGAAGTAAGGTTCGACAACGAGATACTCTTAGTTAAAGGACCAAAGGGTGAACTATCAAGAGAATTTAAATCGAAGAGTATAAATGTGTCTGTTGATAAGAACGAGATAACACTTTCTTCTGATTCTGATAGAAAGAAGGTCAAAGCTCTGCTTGGAACATGGGCTGCGCATATGAGGAACATGATTATTGGTGTAACCACTGGTTGGGAGGCTAAATTAAAGGTTGTTTATTCACATTTTCCAATAAAAATCTCAAAGGAAGACGATAAAATCATAATACAAAACTTTCTTGGTGAGAGAAAGGAAAGGACGGCAAAGATACCGGATGGTGTTGAAGTAGATATAAAGAAAGATGAGATCATAATAACAGGTATTGATAAAGAAAGGGTTGGCCAGGCGGCAGCTAATGTAGAACTAGCTACAAAGATAAAAGGCTATGACAGAAGGGTTTTCCAGGATGGTTGTTATATAGTTCAGAAGTGTAAACCCATAGGTGAATGATATGGATGCAGAAAAGAAAAAAGCGTTGAAGATAAAAAGAAAAGCAAAAAAGAAGAAACCTGAATTCTTAAGGCAGGAGTATTTTAAACATGCAAGACTTGAAGAGAAATGGAGAAGACCAAAGGGAAAGCATTCAAAGTTGAGAAAACATGAAAAATCTAGAGGTTCTTTGCCAAACCCAGGTTACCGTTCTCCTAAACTCGTCCGTGGCCTGAATAAACTCGGATTCAGAGAGGTTGTGATTAACAATCCTAAGGAGCTTGAGAAGCTTAACAAAGATGAAGACATGGTAGTTATAGGGAGTTCTGTTGGTAAGAAGAAAAGACTTGAAATCCTCAAAAAAGCAGAAGAGCTTGGAATCAGGGTTGCAAATCCGAGAATCAATTTATAAAGATGTTTTTGCATTACTTTAAGTATGTTTATATACAAATCTTCTCCGTTTAAGTGTCCTAGGTGCGGAACAAACGGCAAACTATGGAAGAAAAACCCAGATATATTTATATGTCCTAATTGTTCCACAATATATTCCAATTACGGAACGGTTCTTGAACCTGAAGAAGAACCACTTATAGTTTGGAATTGAAAAGCTTTTTCATATTTTTATTGTCCGTCAGACAATATCTTTAATATGGGTATTAGAAAAGCAACTCTCGCCGCATTCTTGGTTTTTATGTTTTTTCCTCATGTGGTGCTGTCCTATCCTATATCCTATCTTACCGAAGAAGTTCTGGCTGATTTCTATCCTAACGGAACCCTTAAAAGCAATGTCTCCAGAATAGGTTACGTTGAGGTAGATGTAGGGAACACCCAGGATGTTTTACAATACCTTAGACTTAACCTCTCTACCACCAACGGAACGAATCTTGTTTCACCAACTGCATACAAGAATATAGCGGTCTCACCAATCCTTGGAAGTAGAACAAGGATGTATCTTAGAACTACAGAAAGCGATCAGGATATAAGATACAAGATACTCGACACATCGGACGCACCTATAATCTATATTAGACTGGACTACAGCAACAGATTAGGTGGGAAGGATATTTATAATGGAAGCAATGTCATCGACTTCAATGTAATAATAAACTCTACTGTGACGTTGAATGATGCTGTTCTTTTCTTCCAGGTGGACAGGAACACGTTAGGTCTTAACGATGCTGTTGATCTTTGGAATCCTTCTGCAAGCTCTGGTAGTGTTCAAAGAATCGATAGTGACGGTGATGGCATCTATGATCGTATTGTTTGGGAAGGAAGCTTGATCGCAGGTTCTGCTGTTAATGTTTCATTTTCAGGAACTATTACACCAGATGTAAACTTCGATGGTGACTTTATGTTTGTTGATATAGATTCAGGAAGAACCAACGTTTCTTCTGTTGCTCCACAAGCTTTAACAGGGATAACATTTACAGATAGATTTGCAAGAAGCTCTGTTCGTGAAGGCGTAGAAATGATGAGATTGAATACATGGGTAGTCAGAGGGTTCATAAAGAATATGGCGAATGATCTGGATTACATCGTTCACGGATGGGAGCTTTATAAGATAGGGGAACCAGTTCCTGTTATATACTCTTCTGAACAGGAAACGATATCACCTGGAGAAGAATCTTATACAGATTGGTACGATACAGGTCTTACAGACAAGCCTGGTTATTACAGTTCTGCATTTAATTGGGAGGTTGTATGGGGAACATCTGTTTATACAGGAAATATACAAAGCAATCTTGAGTTACCGGTTTTCTACGAAATAGATTCTTGGCCTGATAAAAGCGTGGTCTTAAACTCAAATACAGCATCAGGAAGAACACTTACGATAACCGATACCGTAAGACACACCGGCCATTCAAATTTATTATCAAACAATGTTGAGATAAATT
>CAYPCO010000050.1:0-272 GCA_964409265.1 uncultured archaeon
CGGCTCTTTAAGCATCCATATATTTCCATCTGTTCTGCTGTTTCCTTCTTCAGAAGCATAAAACATTATCATTTTTCCTGAGACATCTTCTGTGATTTCTGGCCAGAAATCCCACCAGTATCCCGTTGTATCTCCTCCATCGGTAAGCTGGGTTATACCTGACCACGTATAACCGTCAGAAGATGTCATGAATTCTATCCAAGAACTGTCCGTAGAACTGTCCCAGGGCACGTAAAACATCCAGAATTTCCCATCATGATCTATATAAAGAA